>NZ_JBQSYJ010000008.1:0-177626 GCF_052379185.1 Corynebacterium sp. AOP12-C2-36
GCCAGTGTCAGTTCCGGCTGCGCTGGATGTCCTCGATCAGGCTCTCCGCGGCGATCGACAGGTTACGCAGCGCGGGTACGCCGCGGCGCAGCTTCGCCAGGTCGCGACCGTCCATCCGCCGTGCCGCGCGGGCGATGAGCATCGCCCACTCGTCGGTGATCGAGTTCAGCATCTCGATGCCCTCGTCGGACAGGTAGAGGTCCTGGGCCCGGCGGTCCTGGTCGTTGGCCTGGCGCAGCACCAGCCCGGAGTTGATCAGACGCCGCACCGTGGCGGAGACGTTCGACGCCCGCAGGAACCGCAGACGGGCGATGTCGGAGACTCCGCAGCCCGGGTGCTGGGCGATGAAGTGCAGGACCTCGATCTCCGACTGCGAGATCGCGAGCTTGTGGTTCGGACGGTCCATCAGGCGGCGCAGTGCCGAGAGGAAGTCGTAGACCGCCGTGGCGATCTCGGCGACGTCGATCTCCGGCAGGATCTCCGGGGCACGGTGACCGCGGATCTGGTCCTGGACCGGGTCCGAGCCGAGGTCGTTGACGAAGTCGGCGAAGTCATCGGCGGACTCGGTGGAGTCTGCGGTGTCCCGGATGTCTTTGGCCATGATGGGCTCCTTGTCCGCTACAGGCTAGCTTCTGTCGTGAATCTCGGTCCTGTCCGCTCCCACGCTATCGGACCCCGTCCGGCACCGTGGTAGTTTCCAAGACCTATTGTTTATGACATTGTAAGCCATTTACTGGAGCGCGGACGTAAGGCGGGCGACATTCTCGACGTAGCGCCTCATCAGCGGCCGGTTCCCCCACTCCTCACCGGTGAGTTCCTTGCAGTCGGCGCGGTAGACCTCGGTGACGTCCATCATCGCCGCCAGCAGGTCACCGTGCCCGGCGAGCATCGTCACCTCGTAGTTCAGTCCGAAGGACCGCATGTCCATGTTCGACGAGCCGATGATCGCGAGTTCCTCGTCGGCGATGACGTACTTCGAGTGCAGCACCGCGGGGTAGGGGTAGCGGTAGATCTTGATGCCGGCCTCGAGCATCTCCGCGTAGTACGACGACTGCGCGTAGTCCACCATCGCCTGGTCGGCCTTCTCCGAGACGAAGAGTTCGACCTCCACGCCGCGGTACGCGGCGGTGGTCACCGCGTCCAGCAGTGACTCGTCCGGAACGAAGTAGGGGCTGACCAGGACGAGGTGTTCCTTGGCGTGGTGTGCCACGGAGGTGAACAGCCTCAGGTTCGGTTCGGTGGTGAACCCGGGGCCGGACGGGATGACCTGCAGGATCTCGTCTCCGGAGTCGGGGACCTCGGGGGCGTTGTTGGCGTTGAGCCAGCGGGTCGCCTGCGACGGGGAGAGCAGGTCGAGCTCCTCCTTGGACTCGGTGAACCAGTCGACGGCGAAGACGGTGTCCAGGCTCATCACGATCGGGCCGGTGACCTCGGTCATCACGTCGATCCAGTGGCGGCCCTCCTTCTGGTTCTTCGACATCATGTAGCTGGAGTCGATCATGTTCTGGCTGCCCATGAAGGCGGTGTGCCCGTCGACGACCACGATCTTGCGGTGGTTGCGCAGGTCCGGGCGGCGGAAACGCCACTTCAGCGGCTTCAGCGGCAGCATCAGCATCCACTCGACCCCGATCGAGCTCAGTCGTTTTCCGAGCTTGCGGTAGCCCGGGTACTTCCAGCTGCCCACGTGGTCGAACATGAGGCGCACCTTCACACCGCGCTGCACGGCGCGTTCCAGCGCGTCGAAGAACACGCCGGTGGTGTCGTCCCAGGAGGTGATGTAGATCTGCACGTGCACGTAGTTCTTCGCGTTGTCGACCGCCTCGGCCATGGCCTTGATCGACGTCTCGTAGTCGGAGTGCAGCGCCACCATCCGGCCGGTCGCCGCCGGCATGGACGTGAGGTGACGGTTGAGGTGCATCATGCTGCGGATCTCGTCGGTGACCTCGAAACCGGCGGGGACGTCCGGCTCGTCGTGGCTCACCGTGCGGATCAGCTCGTTGGCCTGGTTCTGGATCTTGTGGCGCCGCCGGTTGATGTACGGCGAGCCGATGAACAGGAACAGGATGATGCCGGCGAAGGGGATCAGGAAGATCGCCAGCAGCCAGGCCATCGCACTGGTGGGTTTGCGCTGCGAGGGCACGTAGCCCAGGGCGATGAACTTCAGGGTGTAGTCCAGCAGCACCAGCGCCCACTGCCACCACTCCAGCCCGCCGCCGACGACGTTGCCGAACAGGGGGAAGCCGATGCTGTCGGGGGTGAAGAAGTCCCAGAAGTCGGAGGCGAGCACGAGGTCCGGGGCGGCCAGTACCGCCAGGGCGCTCACAGCGCGTACTCCACGATCACGGGGGCGTGGTCGGACGCACCCTTGCCGCTGCGTTCGTCCCGGTCCACCGAGGGCGAGGACGGTTCCACGCCGCGGCAGTACTGCAGGTCGATGCGGATGCCCTGGTTCTTCTGGAAGCGCATCGCCTGGTAGTCCCAGTAGGAGTAGGTGCCCTTGAGGTCGGCGGTGGCCTCGGTCATGCCGCCGCGCTCCCGGACCGCCTCGAGCGCGGCGCGCTCACGCGGGGTCACGTGCGTCTTGCCCTCGAACCAGGAGCGGTCCCACAGGTCCTCGTCGGTGGGGATGATGTTGAAGTCGCCGACCACGACCACCGGCACGGCCGCGCCGTCCTTCCCCGTCTCCAGGTAGGACGCCAGGGCGTCCAGGAAGTCCAGCTTGTAGGTGAAGTGCCGGTCGGAGATCTCCCGCCCGTTGGGCACGTAGAGGCTCCACACCTCCACGCCGCCGCACACCGCACCGACGGCGCGCGGCTCGGTGACGGGCTCCTCGGCGGGATCCTTGCTGAAGCCGGGCTGCCCGAAGTCGGTGCGCACGTCGTCCAGACCGACCCGTGACAGGACCGCCACGCCGTTCCAGGCATTCTCCCCGGCGTGGGCGTGTTCGTAGCCGAGGTCGGAGAAGTCGGGGAACTGCGCGTCGGTGCACTTGGTCTCCTGGAGACACAGGACGTCCACGTCCGAGCGTTCCAGGAAGTCCCGGACGCGCTGTTCCCGGGTGCGCACGGAATTGATGTTCCAGCTGGCGATCCTCATGCCCTACACCATATCTTTTTCGGGCGGGATTCACTCCGGGTCCACCCCGGGTTGAAGGTCGCCTTACCTTCGGCCCGTGTCGTTTATGGCTGCAGGGGTGTCGGGACCGTCCAGCGTGAGGCAGCGGTGCCGGTGGTGCTCGGCGAATCCGAGGGAGCGGTAGAGCCCGAGTCCGGCGTCGTTGGACGCGATGACCTGCAGGTAGCTGCGGGTGGCGCCGTGCTCGCGGCCCCAGTGCAGCATGGCGGTGCCCATGAGGCGTCCCAGGCCGCGACGGCGCCACCGCGGGTCGACCTCGACGGCGGAGTAGCCGAGGTGCTGTTCGCGTCCGCCGGCGGTGACGGTGCCGCGGGTGACGGCCACGAGTCGCCCGTCGACGGTGAGGCGGGCGAAGCCGAGCGTGCCGTCGATGCGCGAGGCGAGCAGGCGCAGCGCGTGCTCGGGGAGGGGTTCGCCGCGGAAGTGGTAGAGGCTCAGCCACTCGTCGTCGGGTTCGTCGTCCACCGAGAACTCCACCTGCACACCGGGCACGTCGGGCAGCTCAGGCAGCTCACCTTCCAGGCTCCGGGTCATCACGATGATCTCCGGGCCGGACGTGGCCCCGGGCAGCCCCGCCAACTGCTCGGCCGGACGCGCCACGCGGTCGGGCAGCAGGATGCGCGTCGGCAGGTCGTGGTCGCGGTAGAACTCCCGGATCCGCTCCAACGGCACCGGGGTGGTGCCGGTCTCCGGACCCAGCGGCACCGCCGAGTTGGAGCGTTCGGTGATGCCGTCGCCGGCACGCATCAGCCAGCCGCCGACGGTGTCGTTGGTGATGCCCGGGAACGCCGCGGCCGTGGCCGCCTCGACGGCGCGGATGTCGGAGGTGCGCACCGGACGGTCCGCCAGCGTCTTGAGAACCACCACGTCGGACGCCGCGATCTCGTGCACCTCCCCGGCCGCCGTGCGCACGCGCAGCGGGTCGACGGAGTCGACGACGCCGATGACGTCGGTGACGAGCGGACGGCCCGTCGCCGGATTCATCTCGGGGCGTCCTGCGCCGTTTGTGCCCGAACGCACGAGGCGCCGGACGGTGGCGCGCACCCCCGCCCGCACCCCGGCGGGGTCGGTGTGTCGCGAGACCGGGAACGGCAGGCCCGTGACGGACGGGGCGACGGCCCCGGCGTGGGCGCCGGACCAGGAGGTATCAGGTTGCTCAGTCATCGTGGCCGAAGGGGTCCGGGTCCACCCCGGGGGTCCAGGAGTTGCCGGGCACGGTCCATCCCTCGCGCTTCACGGTCTTCTTCGCCGCACGCTTGTTCCGGCCGATGAGGGTGTCGATGTAGAGGAAGCCGTCGAGGTGGCCGACCTCGTGCTGCAGGCAGCGGGCGAAGAAGCCGTGGCCCTCCACGCTGACCTGCTCGCCGTGCTCGTCGAGCCCGGTGACGCGTGCCCAGTCGGCACGTCCGGTGGGGAAGTCGTGGCCGGGGACGGAGAGGCAGCCCTCCACGTCGACCTCCTCGTCCGGCATGGTCTCCGGGATCGTGGAGGTCTCCAGCACCGGGTTGATCACGCAGCCGCGGCGCATCGGGCCGCCCTGGGCGTCGACCTCCTCGGCGGGCTTGCGTGAGCCGTCCGGCCCGTCGATGTCGGGGCAGTCGTAGATGAAGAACCGCTGGGCCACGCCGACCTGGTTCGCGGCCAGGCCCACCCCGTGGGCGCGTTCCAGGGTCTCGTACATGTCGGCGACCAGCTTCTGGAAGCGCTCGCCGCCGATCTCCGCCTCGTCGACGGGTTCGGTGGGGTTGTGGAGGACGGGGTCGCCGCAGATGACGACGGGGAGAACTGACATGTGCTCCAGAATAACCGCCCCGCGCGACGTCACACGCTCAGGTCACACTTTTCCACGGACTTCGGCACCAGCCACACGGCGATACCCGACACGATCGCCATGGCGGCGAGGTAGACGCCGATCGTCCAGGACCGTCCCGTGGAGTCCAGCAGCAGCTGGGCGATCATCGGGGCGAAGGCGCCACCGAGGATCGAGCCCAGGGCGTAGCTGATCGACGTGCCGGAGTAGCGCACCTCCGCGGGGAACATCTCGGCGTACAGCGCCGACTGCGGGGCGTAGGACGGTGCCAGCCCGAACGTGAGCACCACGATCACCAGCACCAGCCAGAGCAGCTCGCCCTTGTCGACGAAGAACCACATCGGCACCGCCCACACCGCGATCAGCGCGTAGCCGATCATGAAGGTCTCGCGGCGTCCGATCTTGTCCGAGACCCGCCCGGACCAGATGGTGAGCACCAGCCAGGACACACCACCGATGAGCGTGGCGATCAGGGTGTGCGACTTCGGCATGCCCAGCGCGTTGGAGCTGTAGGACGAGAAGAAGGCGATGATCATGTAGCCGGCGGCGTTGTTTCCGGCGAAGATCAGGGCGGCGAGCAGCACGCGGCGCCAGTGGTTCTTGAACAGGCTTCCCAGCGGTGCGGAGGCCTCCTTGCGGCGCGCCTGCATCTCCAGGAACACCGGCGACTCGTCGACGGCGCGGCGGATCAGGTAGCCCATGGCGATGAGCACCACCGAGGAGATGAACGGGATGCGCCAGCCCCAGCTCTGGAACGCCTCGTCGGACATGTTGCTGGTCAGCAGGAACATGAAGGACGACGCCAGGATCAGGCCCAGCGGGACGCCGATCTGCGGGTAGGAGCCGAACACGCCGCGCTTGTCGCGCGGGGCGTGCTCGACGGCCATCAGGGCCGCCCCGCCCCACTCGCCGCCGGCGGAGAGTCCCTGCAGGATGCGCAGCAGGATCAGCAGCAGCGGTGCGGCCACCCCGATCGTCCCGTGGGTGGGCAGCAGGCCGATCAGTGCGGTGGCCACGCCCATGCCGAACAGCGTGACGACCAGGACCATCTTGCGTCCGTAGCGGTCACCGAGGTGGCCGGCGACGACCGCGCCGAGGGGGCGGAACAGGAAGCTGATGCCGATGGTCGCCCAGGAGACCACCTGTGCCAGCGGGGAGTCGCCCATCGGGGCGAAGAACAGCGGGGCGAAGACGAAGGCCGCGGCCTGCGCGTAGATGAAGAAGTCGTACCACTCGATCGTGGTGCCGACGAGCGTGCCGGCGAGCACGCGCTTCTGCTCCGGTGTCTGCTTCTGTGGGGCTTCGGACCGTTCGGTCGTGGACGGGGAGGTGCTCATGTATGTCTCTCTGGGTCTCTCCGGGATGGGGACGATTCACCGGCGGGTCGTTCGTCCTGGCAGCAGTACTGTACGCAACAGTGACGCCATGATGAGGTGAAACTACCATCCCCGCTCGTCTAAACTGATTCACCGTGGAGGAACAGAGTGCAGATACGGGGGTGGGTGTCTCGCAGCGTGAACGCGAGATGCTCGACTTCGAGTCGCTGTGGTGGCGCGACGAGGGGGCGAAGGGGGAGGAGATCCGACGTCGCTTCGGCGTGACTCCGGTGCGTTACTACCAGCAACTCAACGCGTTGATCTCGCGTCCGGAGGCGTTGGACGTGGCCCCGGTGGTGGTCAGGACGTTGCTGCGGCGCAGGGGCGACTGAATCCGGGGTGTCGTGTGGACGTGACGGGTGTGACTGTCGTTAGTATTGGGGCGTGACTGATCAGAGCGGACCCCGACACGGAGACGACTCCGTCTACGACCCGAACCCGGACACGGCCTACGACGACGACTACGCCATCGACCCCGAGGCCGGTGCGGCAGGTGCCGGTGCGGCCGGTGCTGGTGCTGCCGGTGCCGGTGCCGCCGGCGGTACCGGTGGCCCGCCGCTGCGCGGGCTGGCCATGGTGCTCACCGCCGTCGCCGTGATCCTGATCGCCTGGGGCATCTACGCCGTCGTCGGTGGGGACGACGACGAGACCGACACCGCCGGCGCGACGCAGAGTCAGTCCGCCGGGCAGGACGACGCGTCCGACGCTGACTCCGACGCGGCGTCCTCCCCGCAGGACGGCGCGGACGCCGGTGCGTCCGACGACGCCGCAGCGTCCGGCGCGGAGGGTGAGAACGGCGCAGACGGCGCAGACGGCACTGACGGTGCGGCGTCCGGCGACGACGGCGACGACGGCGCTGAGGGTGCCGGCGACGAGCCGTCCTCCGGCGAGGTCGACCGCGCGGCGACAGCCGTCACCGTGCTGAACAACAGCGGCGAGCCTGTCGCCCAGTCCACCGCCGACCGCCTGCGTGGCGAGCAGTGGACCAACATCGGCTACGGCAACCTGCGCGGGCGCATCGACGGCATCAGCGAGGAGTCGCGCGTCTACTACCCCGAGGGCAACGCACAGTCGCAGGCCGCCGCCGAGCAGGTCGCCGTCGATCTCGGGATCTCCGCCGCCGCCGGCAACCCGGACTACTACAACCGCTTCGGCGAGGCCGACGTGCGCAACGGACCGAAGGCCGACGGCGTGGTCGTCGTGCTGACCGGCCCGCTGTGACCGTGATGCAGTAACATCCTCCCCATGGAATTTCCGTCCTCCGCCCCGACGGTCGGCATCGAGTGGGAGGTCGCCCTCGTCGACCCCGGGACCAGGGACCTCGTGCCCCGCGCCCCCGAACTCGTCGACGCGCTCGACGAACGCTTCCCGGGCCACCGGGTCACCCGCGAGTTCCTCGCCAACACCGTCGAGATGGTCACCGGCGTGCACAAGACCATCCCCGACGCCGTCGAGGACCTGCGCGAACAGCTCACGCAGATCCTCAGCGTGGCCGACGACCTCGGCGTGGGCGTGTTCTCCGCCGGCACGCACCCCTTCGCGCACTGGGGCGACCAGATCCTCAGCGAGAAGGACAGCTACCAGGAGATCATCCAGCGCACCCAGTACTGGGGACGCCAGATGCTGATCTGGGGAATCCACGTGCACGTCGGCGTGGGCGGACGCGACCGGGTGTGGCCCATCATCAACGCCGTGATGACGCAGTACCCGCACGTGCTGGCTCTCTCGGCGTCCTCCCCTGCGTGGGAGGGGCTCGACACCGGCTACGCCTCCAACCGCACCCTGCTCTACCAGCAGCTCCCCACCGCCGGCATGCCCTACCAGTTCGCCGACTGGGACGAGTGGGAGGCCTTCAACGAGGACCAGGACCGCTCCGGGGTGATCAACCACACCGGCTCCATGCACTTCGACGTGCGTCCCTCCAAGTACGGGACGGTGGAGGTCCGCTTCGCCGACGCCACCATGGACATCCGCGAGGTCGGCGCCATCAGCGCCTTCATCCACTGCCTGGTCGTGCACTACGAACGCGAGTGGGAGGCAGGACGCGACCTGCCGAGTCTGCAGCACTGGCACGTCGCCGAGAACAAGTGGCGCGCGGCCCGTTACGGCCTCGAGGCCCTGATCATCACCGACCGCGAGACCACGGAACGCTGGATCACCGAGGACATCGCCGACTGGCTCGACGTGCTCGCACCCATCGCCGAGGAGTTCGGCTGTGCGGACACCCTGCAGGACGTCCGGGGCATCATGGAACGTGGCGGCGACTACGCCCTGCAGCGCGCCGCGGCCCGCGAGGCCGGTGCCGCGCTGGAGCCTGGTGTGCGCACCCGTGGTGACGTGGGCGCGGAGGAGGGGTTCACCCAGCCCGAGGCGTGGATCGCCGCGGTGGACCTCACGGTGGACACGCTGAAGCGCTCGGTGGAATAGTCGCCCGCCCAGGCAGGGTTTCGGGCTGAAATGCTGCCTGGGAGGGTGTTCGCTCTGCGTTGTGGGGGAGGAGGGCGGGGCGGAGGCGCCCGGGGTCCGGACATGTGCCGGTCCTGGGGCCGACCGCACCCTCGCGCGGCGGTGATGTAGCGCGATCACCCTCCCAGGTAGCGAATCGGGGTGATTGCCTACCTGGGAGGGCGACTATTCCGCACCGCGGGGAAAGGCGGAGCGGGAATGGAGAGGGGGAGTGCTCGGCGCGCTCTACCCGTGCAGCCGGCCGGCGGCGGAGGTCAGCGCGCTGGCGATGGAGAGGTCACGGTCGGCACCGAAGCCCACGGCCCACACCTTCTTCGTCTCGTGCTGCGCGAAGACGAAGGTCACGGTGGCCTCGAAGATGTCGTACTGGTGGAACTCCAGGATCTCCACGCGTCGACCGTGGTCGGCGAGGATCTGGGTCATGGCGGACGCCGCGCCCATCGAGGTGATGGAGACCTGCGTGCCGGCGTCCTCCCGCAGACCGGTCAGCGTGATGTCGAAGCAGCGCCGACCCGCGGGACGCCGCGTGGTGGTCATCGACTCGACCCGGTAGGTGGCGGGGGCGTAGGTGGCGACGAACTTGCGCCACTCCATGCCGCGGGCCTCCTGACGCATCCCGGCGGGCAGGCGGTGGCCGAAGCGGGCCCGGAAAGGGTCCTCGGCGAAGACGCGGCTGCGGCGCTTCTCCAGGCGGGTGGGGTTGCCCTCCCGGTAGGTGACGGCGGTGGAGCGTCGCACACCGGGGCGGCTGGTGTAGACGGGCGTGAGGCGTTCGTCGCGGGCGTCGTCCGTCCGTGCGAAGCGGATCATCGTGGTGGTGGGCATCCGGTTGTCCTGTGACTCGAACATCAGTGGGTCTTCCCTTTGTGCTGGTTACCGTCGGTGGGATGTGGACCGACGCAGCAGCCTGCGAGTAGCGTGACTTCCCCGTGGTGGAGGGGTCAGTCCGCGCCTCCACCCGGGTGGGCTACTCGCTTGAGGGTGTTGATCATGGCGATGATGTTATCTGCATCACTGTCCGAGGGCAACCCCGGGGTGGACGGGCCCTGAACCCTAGGTGGACAGTGCCCCCGAACGGGCGAGGAACAGCAGCTCGGCGGTGCCGATCGCGGCGATCTCGGTGGGGTCCACGGACTCGTCGGCGGAGTGGATGCGGCAGGACGGCTCCTCGATGCCGAACAGGGCGAGTTCGGCGTCCGGGTAGCGCTCCAGCAGGGCGTTGCTCAGCGGGATCGAGCCGCCGGAGCCGATCTCGGCGGTCTCCTCGGCGTCGTAGGCGTCCGCCAGGGCCTGGGCGAGCAGCTTCAGGGCGGGCCCGGAGGTGTCCGCGGAGAACGGGGACGCCAGCGACTGGCGTTCGATGCTGATCCGCGCGTGGTGGGGGACGTGCTCCTCCAGGTGCTTGACCAGTGCGTCCTGCCCGACCTTGGGGTCCATTCCCGGCGGGATGCGCAGGCTGACCACGGCGCCGGCCTCGGCGACGACGGCGTTGACGGAGTCGGCGACCGAGAGGGAGTCCAGGCCGGTGACGGTGATCGAGGGGCGGGAGATGGTGAGGTCGTTGGGGTTGAGGCCCTGCGCCGCACCGAGGACGTCGACACCGTCGAGGACGCCGGCGTCGGTGCGGAAGGTGGCCTCGTCGGGGCCACGTCCCTCCCAACGGGCGTCGGACGTGAGCCCGTCGACGGCGACGAGGCCGTCGTCGTCGTGCAGGGTGGCGAGCAGCCGGACGAGGGCGAGCAGGGCGTCCGGCGCGGCACCGCCGAACTGGCCGGAGTGCATGGGCTGCTCCAGGGTGCGCAGCCGGACGGTGACCGGCGCGGTACCGCGCAGGGCGGTGCAGACCGCGGGGACGCCGAGGGCGTCGTTGCCGGAGTCGGCGATGAGGAAGGTGTCGGCGGCGAAGAGCTCCGGCTCGGACGCCAGGAGGTCCTCCAGGCCGTAGCCGCCGCGCTCCTCGGAGCCCTCGACGACGACGCGCACACCGATGCTGCGCAGCGCGGTGGCGGTGGCGTCGTCCAGGTCACCGGAGTCGAGCAGCGCGTTGACAGCGCGCAGCACCGCGAGGTGCATCACGACGTGGCCCTTGCAGTCCGCCGCGCCGCGTCCGTACCAGCGCCCGTCGCGCTCGGTGAGCTCCCAGGGCGAGGACGTCCAGTTCTCGACGTCGCTGGCGGGCTGCACGTCGTAGTGCGAGTAGAGCAGCACCGTGGGCCAGCCCTCGGCGGCCTCGCGCACGCCGATGACGGACACTGAGCCGTCGGAGGTGGTGTGCGGTTCGACGGGCACGCCCTCGGCGCGGAAGGCGTCGGCGACCCAGCGCGCGGCGTCGGCGTTGTCGGCCTCCAGGCCGGGGGTGGAGTGCACGGAGCGGAAGGCGACGAGGTCGGTCAGCGCCTGCTGCAGCCACGGCATCTGCTCGGTGACGGCGGCGCGGGCGATCTCGGCGGAGAAGGCGGTCGAAGTGTTCTCAGGCATGTCCACCAGCCTAGTCCGCTCGCTTCCGGCGCCGTCCGGGTGGCTTACGCGACGCGTCCGGGGGACCACGGTGATTTCTTGTGGAAAACCTGCGGGAAGAGGGGGCCGTTCCTTGAGGTCGGTCGTTCAGAATGAGTTCACAGCCACCCGGAGAGAGGAAATCCGATGACCACCACCCAGACCCACCTGGACCCGCCCGTCGCGATGCCCGCGCAGGAGAAGATCGTGCAGGAGAAGATCGTGGAGACCACCGACAACGGTTTCGTGACCGTCACGTCGCAGGGCTCGGTGTCGCAGACCCGCCCGCACACCTCCATCGCCTGCGTGATCCCGGCGTACAACGAGGAGGACTCCATCGCCGGCGTCCTGGACTCCCTGCTCGCACAGTCGCGCCCGCCGGAGGTCGTCCACGTGGTCATCAACAACACCACCGACCGCACCTTCCCGATCGCCCGGAGCTACGCCGGTGAGCACCTGCAGGCGGGCGAGGGGCCCGGGCACACGGTGGAGACCTACTCGACCTACGTTTTCGTCCACGACATCGGTGAGAACGCCGACAAGAAGGTCGGCGCCCTGAACTACGGTTTCGCGAAGGTCTGCGACAGTTTCGACTACCTGCTGGGAGTGGACGGCGACACGATCCTGGAGTTCGACACCGTGGAACGTCTCGAGCAGGAGGCCCGCTCGGAGTCCCGCATCGGCGGCATCTCCGCGATCTACACCGTGGACCACGCGTCGAGCCGCGGCGTGGTGTCCTCCTTCCTCACCACCGGGCAGCGCGCGCAGTTCGCGGCGTTCACCATGGACAACCTGCTGCGCGGGCGCAACATGGCGGTGCTGGGCGGGCAGTGCTCCCTGTTCTCCATGCAGGCGCTCAAGGACGTGATGGAGGCCAACCGTCAGGCCACCCCGTGGGTGCGCGACAGCGAGGTCGAGGACTCCCTGCTCTCACTGCAGCTGCGCAGCATCGGGGCGGCGACGAAGATCAGCGCCACCGCACGCGCCTTCGTCGGCGGCATGCACACCGTCCGCGCGCTGGACGGACAGCAGGTCAAGTGGAACTTCGGCGCCATCGACCTGATGTGGCCGGGCCAGCGGTCGACCACCGCGGGCCAGCCGTTCCACCCGAACCTGCGGCTGCGGTGGTTCGAGAACATCTCGATGCTGGGCAACATCCTCATCCGCCTGGGGTTCCTGCTCCTGCTCGCCGCGTCGCTGAGCATCGACGCCTTCGTGTTCAGCCCGATCTGGCTGATCCCCCCGGCGGTCTCGGTGGTGCTGAACCTCAGGATCGCGATGTCGATCAAGGGCCACACGGCCCGCGACATCCTGTTCGCCCTGCTCTTCTTCCCCTCGGAGATCTACCTGTGGATCCGCATGGGCCACTTCATCCGGGCCTGGGCGAAGTTCTTCAGCAAGGCGCAGACCGACAACTGGGCGGCGCAGGCGAAGGCGGAGGGCGGCCGTGGTTCCGCCTTCCTCGCCCCGCTGGTGGTGGCGGCGTTGATCGTCGGCGGCGCGATGTACGCGTGGTTCCAGCAGCCGGCCGGTGTGCAGTCGGCGATCCTGTCGCTGGGGTGGCCGCTGCTGTACATCACGACGATGGTCATGACCTTCTTCATGCTCCGCAAGGCGGTCCGCCGCCACCACGGCTTCACCGTCTAGCCGTGGATACGACGAGAGCAGGGCAGGACGCCCGGGCCGCCGCACACCGCGGCCGGGGCGCTGGGGGCGTCCGGCGCGGTGCGTTCAGGTCAGGAGGACGCTGCGGCGAGTTTGTAGCCGACGCCGCGGACCGTCTCGATGACGGCGCCCGGGGACGCCGCGGAACCCGCCGCCTCCCCGCGGCCGAGCTTCCGGCGGAGGTTGCCGATGTGCACCTCCACCGCACGCTCGTCGGCCTCGCTGACGTAGGCGGCGGAACCCGTCGGGTCCTCCGCCCGGAGGTGCCGGACGAGGTCGGTCTTGGTGCGGACCCGGCGACCGCTCAACAACAACGTGTGCAGGAGCTCGAATTCGGTCCGGGTGAGGACGATTTCCTCCGGGCCGACATTCACCGTCCGGGTGTCGGGGTCGAGGCGGACGTCGTTGTGGGAAAGGACCTGCGAACCGTCCGACGGGGTTGGACGCTCCGGCACCACGGCAATTGTCTCGGTGATTTCGGCGGGTACGGCGGGCGCGGCGTGTGCCCCGGGTTCGACGGTTTCAGCGGCCCGTGGAATTCGGCGGTTTCGCCGTCCTCCGTGGCGGTGCGTGGGCGGCGGAGCATCGCCGTCACCCGCGCCCGGAGTTCACGGGGGCGGAAGGGTTTCGTGATGAAGTCGTCCGCCCCGGTGTTCAACGCCATCAGGGTGTCGACCTCGTCGGTCCGCGCCGAGATGATGATGACGTAGCAGTCGCTGAGCAGGCGTATCTGCCGCACGACCTCGAAGCCGTCGATTCCGGGGAGCCCCAGGTCGACGGTGGTGATGTCGGGACGGTACCGCTCCACGGCGTCGACTCCGGTCGCCCCGTCCGAGGCGACGTGGACCTGGAACCCGGATTGCTGGAGAACCGAGGAGATCAGGTCCCGGATATCGGGGTCGTCCTCGATAACCACCGCTGTTCCCGCGGCCTCCTGGCTGTCACGGCGATGAGCCATTCGGACCACTCCCGATGTTCAGATTTGTTGGCTAGTCATTTAGGTTTCGCACGTCGCATTCTATCCTACGAAACGATCCCGTGCCCTGGTGAACGTCCGGTCGACTGCGGCGGTATTTCCCGTGCGGTGCACCGGGGCGTTCCTCATGGCCAGGACGTGAGAGAAGCTCTATGATGACCATCATGCCCTGGTTGATTCCCACACTCGGCACCTCGAATTCCCGTATGCGGGAATTCGACGCCGCTGAGCGCGCGATCATCAACCAACGACCTTTCCTCGTCACCGTGGGTTTCGTCCTGGTGCTGGCGGCGGCCGTTCTGCCGCAGCTCTACAAGGACCCGTTGTTCCTCGCGGGGATCGTGGTCGCCGTGCTGACCAGGGTCCCCAGTTCGCTGCCGTCGCTGCGGCACCGTTCCGAACTGCTGAACTGGCTCACCCCGCTGCTGCAGTTCCTCGCCATCGCGCTCCTCCGCGCCGGCGGCAGTGACAGCCTGACGGGCCTGAGTCTCATCGCCGTCTTCCCGGTCTTCTGGATCTCCTGGATCTTCCACGGACACCGGTGGATCCACGTCCTGAATCTGGCGGCGACGTTGCTGATCGTCTGGAACCCGATCCTCCTGGCGGAGGTGAAGCTCACGGCGACGTCGATCCTCGGGCTCGTCCTCGTCCCGGCGATCCTGTGCGTGGTCGGCGTCTTCACCTCGAGCGTCAGCGAGAGCATCCACACCCAGCAACGGGAGTTGAGGGTCAAGGACAGGGAGCTGCGGGCCGTCGCCGCCGAGAGCCAGCATCGCGCGCACCTGCTGGACACCGTCATCGAGGCGGTCCCCACCGGGGTGGTGGTGGTCGACGGCGACGGCAGGGAGATGCTGATGAACAGCCACCAGAGGCAGCTGCACCAGTTGGCACGGCCCAGGGAGGTGGGCGTTCCCCGTGAGGACGAGCTGCTCATCTTCGACGCGGACAAGACGACGTTGCTCGCCGCCGGGGACCGCCCGGTCCGCCGCGCCATCGAGGGTGAGGAGGTGGCCAACCAGCTCATCTGGATCGGGGACAGCTACCTGCGGGCGATGTCGGTGTCGGCGAAGCCGATCCAGGACCAGGACGGGGCGTCCGCCGGTTCGGTCATCGTCTTCAACGACGTCACCGAACTCATGGAGGCGCTCAAGGCCAAGGACGACTTCCTGCGCCGGGTCAGTCACGAGCTGCGTACGCCACTGACGTCGATCCTCGGCTACGTCGACCTGGCGTTGGAGGAGGTGTCGGGGGAGGAGCCCGACCTGGAGCAGCTCGGGACCAACCTCGAGGTGGTGGAGCGCAACGCCGAACGGCTCCTGCTGCGGGTCTCGGACCTGCTGGAGTCGGCGGCGCGGCCGTCCGTGCGGCCGCGCACGGCGGACCTCGCCGAGGTCGTCCGTTCCAGTCTGGAGTCGGCGAAGCCCTTCGCCGAGTCCGCCGGGGTCTCCCTCGTCGACGCCACGACCACGGGGCTCCACGGCGAGTTCGACCCGGCACGCATGCACCAGGTCTTCGACAACCTGATCACGAACGCCGTCAAGTACTCGTCGTCGGGCGACACGGTCACCGCCACCTGCCGGACGGTCGGGGACGGCCTGGAGGTCTGCGTCAGCGACACCGGTCGGGGGATGGGGGAGGAGGACCGGCTGCGGGTCTTCGACCAGTTCTTCCGGAACTCGGAGGTCAAGGAATCCGCGATCCCGGGTCTCGGGCTCGGGCTGACGATCGCCAACGCTATCGTCCGCGGGCACGGCGGCGGCATCACGGTGGCGAGCACGCTGGGTGAGGGCACGTCGTTCACGGTGCGGATCCCGTCGGCTACCTTGCACTCGGCGGGGGAGACTGCTAGAAACGGGAGTTAGCACTTGCTCTAGTGGAGTGCCAGAACGAAGAACAACAGATTTCAAGTCTCACTCAGGTGTAGTGAGGGTGGACGTCGCGGCATGCGTCCTCCCGTGCCGTCGCGGGCGCTGGACCTGATCCGAACGTGTCGCTCCTATCTCTACAACGGAGGATCAAGAGCCACATGGCAAAGATGATTGCATTCGACGAGGAAGCTCGCCGCGGTCTGGAGAAGGGTCTGAACACCCTCGCCGACGCGGTGAAGGTCACCCTCGGCCCGAAGGGCCGCAACGTTGTGCTCGAGCGCAAGTGGGGTGCCCCGATGATCACCAACGACGGTGTCACCATCGCCCGGGAGATCGACCTCGAGGATCCCTACGAGAAGATCGGTGCCGAGCTCGTCAAGGAGGTCGCCAAGAAGACCGACGACGTCGCTGGCGACGGCACCACCACCGCCACCGTGCTGGCGCAGTCCCTGGTCAAGGAGGGCCTGCGCAACGTCGCGGCCGGCTCCAACCCCATGGGCATCAAGCGCGGCATCCAGGCCGGTGTCGAGAAGGTCACCGAGGCACTGCTCGCCGGCGCCAAGGAGATCGAGACCCGTGAGCAGATCGCCGCGACCGCCGGCATCTCCGCCGCGGACGAGAAGATCGGCGAGCTCATCGCCGAGGCGATGTACGCCGTGGGCGACGGCCAGCTGAACAAGGACGGCGTCATCACCGTCGAGGAGTCCAACGCCTTCGGCGTCACCCTCGAGACCACCGAGGGCATGCGCTTCGACAAGGGCTACCTCTCGGCATACTTCGCCACCGACGTCGAGCGCGGCGAGGCCGTCCTGGAGGACCCCTACATCCTCCTGGTCTCCTCGAAGATCTCCAACGTCAAGGACCTGCTGCCGCTGCTGGAGAAGATCATGCAGTCCGGCAAGCCGCTGCTGATCATCGCCGAGGACCTCGAGGGCGAGGCCCTGTCCACCCTGGTGCTCAACAAGATCCGCGGCACCTTCAAGTCCGTCGCCGTCAAGGCCCCGGGCTTCGGCGACCGCCGTAAGGCGCAGCTGCAGGACATCGCCATCCTCACCGGTGGCCAGGTCATCGCCGAGGAGGTCGGCCTCTCCCTCGAGACCGCCGACCTGCCGCTGCTGGGTACCGCCCGCAAGGTCGTCGTCACCAAGGACGACACCACCATCGTCGACGGCGCAGGCTCCTCCGAGCAGCTCGCCGGCCGCGTCCGTCAGATCCGTCAGGAGATCGACAGCGCCGACTCCGACTACGACAAGGAGAAGCTGCAGGAGCGTCTGGCCAAGC
Source organism: Corynebacterium sp. AOP12-C2-36 (assembly GCF_052379185.1). Lineage (NCBI taxonomy): Bacteria > Bacillati > Actinomycetota > Actinomycetes > Mycobacteriales > Corynebacteriaceae > Corynebacterium > Corynebacterium sp. AOP12-C2-36. Next base: position 17,074 of record NZ_JBQSYJ010000008.1, read on the forward strand.
TGGCCGGCGGCGTCGCGGTCCTCCAGGTCGGTGCCGCCACCGAGGTCGAGCTCAAGGAGCGCAAGCACCGCATCGAAGACGCCGTGCGCAACGCCAAGGCTGCCGCCGACGAGGGCATCGTCGCCGGCGGCGGCGCCTCGCTGCTGCAGGCCGCCCACGTGCTGGACGGTAACCTCGGACTCGAGGGTGACGAGGCCACGGGCGTGCAGATCGTCCAGGCCGCCCTGTCCGCACCGCTGAAGCAGATCGCCTTCAACGCCGGCCTCGAGCCCGGCGTGGTCGTCGACAAGGTCTCCGGTCTCGAGGCGGGCCACGGCCTGAACGCCGCGACCGGCGAGTACGTCGACCTGCTCACCGCGGGCATCTCCGACCCGGTGAAGGTGACCCGTTCCGCACTGCAGAACGCCGCCTCCATCGCCAGCCTCTTCCTCACCACCGAGGCTGTCGTCGCCGACAAGCCGGAGCCTGAGGCTGCCGGCGCCGGTGCCGACGAGATGGCCGGTATGGGTGGCATGGGCGGATTCTGATCCACCCGCTGCTCCCCGTGTGAGCTGACATGGGCGAACCCCGCCCCCCGGACCGCGACTCTTCTGCGGCCCCGGGGGCGGGGTTTCCGTGTGTCCGGGGCAATGCGCCACATCATCACCCCCGACCTCCTCTGACCGGGGGTGATCTGGTGGCGGCGTCGTGTGGGGACGTCTGTGACGCACTACGATGGGGGACATGACCAACGACAGTGGCGATCAGGGTGCAGCGGCCGAGCAGGACTTCCACATCGTCGACCTGGCGTCCACCGAGGGCTACATCGTGGACGACTCGGACGAGGACGATCCGGTCCTGATCACGCCGGACGGCCACCGCGTGGACACGTGGCGGGAGAACTACCCCTACAGTGAGCGCATCGGCCGCGAGGAGTACGAGACGACCAAGCGCTCCCTCCAGATCGAGCTGTTGAAGTGGCAGAACTGGACCAAGGACACCGGTCAGAAGCACATCATCCTCTTCGAGGGACGCGACGCCGCCGGCAAGGGCGGCACGATCAAGCGCTTCAACGAGCACCTCAACCCCCGTGGTGCGCGCACCGTCGCGCTGGAGAAGCCCAGCCCGCGTGAGTCCACGTCCTGGTACTTCCAGCGCTACATCCAGAACTTCCCCTGCGCCGGCGAGACGGTCTTCTTCGACCGCTCCTGGTACAACCGTTCCGGAGTGGAGCGCGTGATGGGGTTCTGCACCGACGACCAGCACGCCGAGTTCCTGCGGGAGGTGCCGATGCTGGAGAACATGCTCATGGGCTCCGGGATCAGCATCACGAAACTGTGGTTCTCGGTGACGCAGAAGGAGCAGCGGACCCGTTTCGCCATCCGCCAGGTGGACCCTGTGCGGCAGTGGAAGCTCTCACCGATGGACCTGGCGTCCCTGGACAAGTGGGACGACTACACCCGGGCGAAGGAGGAGCAGTTCCGCTACACCGACACCAACGAGTCGCCCTGGATCACGATCAAGTCCAACGACAAGAAGCGTGCACGGCTCAACGCCATGCGCTACGTGCTGAGCAAGTTCAACTACACCGGCAAGGACTACGATGTGGTCGGTGAGCCGGACCCCCGGATCGTGAAGCGCGGACGCGACCAGATCGGCGACTGACGCACCGTCGCCGCGGCGGCGACGCCCGCCGGTGGCGTCAGGCGGACGCTGCGTCCTTCACGCCCTTGGCGTCCTTGGCGCTCTTCGAACTCCCGGTAGCCCCCTCGGCTGCCGGGATTTTCGCGTCCGCGTTCAGCCCGCCGACCTCGCCGTCCTCGTCGATGTCCACGCCGTCGAGTTCCTCCCCGTCCTCCTCGGCGGCGATGATCGACTTCGCGAGCTTCTTCAGGTGCTTGAGCTGCTTGGAGGTCGACTCGTCCAGGGCGTCGTCCTCGGCGGTCTGCACGATGGGGGAGAGGACGAGCTGGGCCTTGCGGCCCTTCTTCGTCACCGAGATGATCTGCCGGCGACGGTCGTTGGGGTCCTTGTCCCGCTTGGCCAGCTTGCGCTTCTCCAGCGAGTCCACCAGCCGCACCATGTCGGAACGGTCCACCCCGATGATCTCGCCCAGCTCCGCCTGGCTGGCGGCGTCCCCGTCGACCAGGTAGGTCAGCACCCAGTACTCCCGGAGGTTGAACCCCTCGGACATCAGTGCGGTCTCCACGAACGTGCGGGTACGGCGGCGCAGCCGTTCGAGCTGGAAGGACGGCGACTTCAGGAGCTCGCTGGGGAGGTTCGCGGTATCCGGCATGTCCCCACCCTAACGGGTGTCGAATGGGATGTACGAACTATGGGGGTCCCCCGCTATCGCGGCGGGGATGTTCCCGCCGGGTTGACCGGTGTGGTGCCGGCCCCGGCCTAACCCTCTGCTAACCCTCGGTGCCGATGATCGGCAGTCCCGCGTCGCGCCAGCCGATGGTGCCGGAGCCGACGTTGATGGTGTCGATGCCGTTCATCTCCAGCCACTGAGCGGCCTTCGCCGAACGCCCGCCGGACAGGCAGATCAGGTAGATGTCGCGGTCCAGGTCGAACTCACCGTAGCGGGCCTGGAGCTCGGAGAGCGGCAGGTTCGTCGCGCCCTCGGCGTGCCACTGGTTGAACTCGTCCGGCTCACGGATGTCGATGAGCTGTGCCCCTGCCGGGACGTCGGTCGGTGTCACTGTCTCGAAATCACTCATGGTGCCCCAGTGTACGCAGAGGCGGGTGGCTGGCATCCCGGTAGTGTCGATGCCATGGCAGACGACGAGGCAACAGCGGCCGCGGAGCTCCGCGTGGAGATGCAACGTATCGCAGTACCACCGCCGGAGCCCGCGCCCGCCGGTCACCGGACACTGCCGGTGGAGATCGCGACCTGGATGATCGAGGACGACTGGTTTCCTGTCCCGGACCTCGGCGACACGATTGAGCTGCCGCTGCACTTTAGCGAGGTCAGCGAGTCTAGCGAGGTTAGCGAGGACGTCGTCACGCTGGACGCCTGGGCGGACGAGGATGGGTCGCGGCCGGGTGGTGTCGACCGGGGCGCAGGGCCGCGCTGGCCGACGTTCCTCCGGGGTGACGGATGGACGGCAGAATGGTCCGCGCCGCGTCCGGTCGCCGGCCACATCCGGGTCACCGGGAGCCTGCGGTATGAACCGGATATCTTCGGTACCGGCCGCTTCCCGCCGACCCGCGGGGCCGTCCGGCGCATCAGGCTCTGTGGTGACGGAGAAGAAGTAGATGTCTCCAATCTTCGGCCACCGTTCCCAGCCTCGGGCTCCGGACACGCGTACCGCAGGGTGTGGCGCGCCCATGTGATCCTGGATCTCGACGATGCCACCGCACCGCAGCCGCGGGAGAGTGAATCCGGCTGGGAACACGGATTCGCCGTCAGCACCGCAACGGGCGAGGACGGACGGGAAAGCGCCCTCAGTCTCTGGCGTCTCGATGATGAGCTACCCGTGCTTTGGCGTACGGACGTTGCCAGCGGGGCCTCCGACAGCGTGCCCTTGCCGGTGAAAATCGGTGACATTCAGATCCACCTTCCGGGCGTCCTGACAGCGCACAACGGCGGCTGCCAGATCTCCCTCACCGGCGGTCGCCGACTGCTGGTCACCGGCGACGGCCCCGGCTCCGAGGTCCAGGTGGACGAGATCGCAGATCCTCCGGCGCTGCAGGAGGATCCGGAGGGCGGGAAGCGTCCTCACGAGGTCGTTGTCGCACCAGAGGCCTGGGGCGGTTGGGTCGTCGGACGGTACGGGCAGACACAAGCCCGGCAGCCGGAAACGCCCATCTCCGCCTACACAGGCCCCGTGCGCACCGGCGTTCTGGAACTCGGGCGGGTCAGCGCGCAGGGGGACATTACCTGGATGAGGCAGCATGAGATCAGCGGACCATCCGGGTGCCCAGGCGTGCTCGCCACCGATGATGTGGTGATGACCTGGAAGAACAACGCCCTGCAGTACTTGGATCCGAACCTGCAGGTCACCGGCGAAGGTCACCTGCCGGACGATATCTGCTCCGAGAACATGGAGTTCGCCACCGCAGGGCCCTGGCTCGCCGTGCAGTCCCTGCACGTGGCGACCTCGCAGGCGGGTGAGGTGACGACGGACCGCAGGCTGTACCTGCTGGACCCGCTCACGATGGAGGTCGAGTTCAGTGCGCCGTGCACCTGGCAGGTACAGGTGCAGGCGGACGGCCGGGACACCGTGTGGCTGGCCGACGGCGATCTCCAGCGCGCCACCCGCGCCGGTGACAACGACTGGACGACCCGCACGCTGTGGCGCGAGCAGGAGTCCACGGAATAACGAAACCCCCGCCGCCGTGAGGTCACGGCGGTGGGGGAGGAGGGGACGCCCGGGGCGTACAGCACGCCCGGGGTACCCGGTGCGTCCGGGGCGTCCTACTTGTGGCGCTCCACGGCCTCGGCGAGGATGCGCTCGGCCTCGGCCTTGTCGCCCCAGCCGGACCCGTTGACCTCCTTGCCGGGCTCCAGGTCCTTGTAGTGGACGAAGAAGTGCTCGATCTCGTCCTTGACGTCCTGCGCGACGTCGTCGATGTCCTGGAACTTCTCGAAGCGCACGTCGTCGACGACGCAGAGCAGCTTGTCGTCACCGCCGGCCTCGTCGGTCATCTTGAACACGCCGACCGGGCGGGCCTCGACGATGACGCCCGGGAAGACGGACTCCGGCAGGATCACCAGGGCGTCCAACGGGTCGCCGTCCTCACCGAGGGTCTCGTCGATGAAGCCGTAGTCGGCCGGGTAGGCCATCGGGGTGAAGAGGTAGCGGTCCAGGTAGACCTTGCCGGTCTTGTGGTCGACCTCGTACTTGTTGCGGGAACCCTTGGGGATTTCGATGGTGACTTCGATGCTCATGGGAGGTCAGTTTACCCTGCCCGCTCCGCGCTCGACGCGATTGCCGCCAGGGTCTGTTCGATCCCCTCCCGCAGCTCCCCCTCGAAGGTGTCGTTGCCGCCGAGTGCCGTGGCGACGAGAACCCGCGAGAGCAGGGACGTGTCACCGTCGACGATGCGCGACTCGGTCAGTTCGGTGGTGCCGTCACCGTTGTCGGTGAGTTCGAAACGCCAGTGCGAACCGTTGATCGGGATCCGCCACTCCAGGGTCTCGGTGGGGCTCCACCGGGTGATCTTCGACCACGTCGGCCAGAACAGCACGCCCCGGCGGTTCAGGTTCAACGTGGTGGTGCCTACCCCGGGCGTGCCGCCGAGGATGAACATCTTGCGGCACTGGGGGCTGCGCTCACCGATGGCGTCGAGGTCGGTGACCGCGGCCCAGACGGCGTCGGGGGAGGCCTGGACGGTGCGGGAGGCGGTGATCAGTTCGGTGGTCATGGGGCAGACACTACGGTCCGGCACACCTTCGCCGCAGTGTTTCGGCGAGGAAACCGCCACTCTGTCGCCACTCTGCCGCGACTCTGGCGCCGCCGGGCGCGTGCCAGCCTGGGAGACCCCGGAGCCGTCCGATACTCTGGTGGGGATTCAGTACTGTCCCGATCCGCCCCGACCCGACCCGCCCACGCAGGAAGGCACCGATGCCCCGATGAGCAAGTCCGCCTCGCGCCGTTGGCTCTACGGCATCCTCGCCTTCGTCATCGTCGTGGCCGTCGTGGTGGCTGCCGCCCTGGTCATCCACCAGCGCAACGCCTACACCGTGGCGGACGCCCCGGATCTCCCGGAGCCCACGCCGGTCCTCGCCGCGGCAGAGACCGAGGGCGCGGCACCGGACGTCAGCGACGAACTCGCCGCCTCGGCGTCCGACCCGGCGTTGGGGACCCTGTCCGGCCACGTCACGGACATCGCCACCGGCGAGGAGCTCTGGTCGCAGAACCCGGACAACATGCTCGTCCCGGCGTCCGCCACGAAGCTGGCCACCGCCACGGCCGCGTTGCTGACCCTGGGCGACGACGACCGCGTCGCGACCCGCGTCTACCGCGGCACGAAGCCCGGGCAGATCGTGCTCAAGGGTGACGGCGACATCACCCTGGAGCGCTCCGAGGGTTCCGGCTTCTTCACCGACCCCGCCAACATCGACGACCTCGCCGCACAGGTCAGCGAGGCACTCGGGGAGGACCAGGTCACCGAAGTGGTCGTGGACAATTCCGTGCGCGCCGGGTCGCTGTTCAACCAGACCTGGTCGCGCGACGACATCGGCATGGGCAACGTCGCCCCGCTGTCGGCGGTGATGATCGACGCCGGGCGCCTGGACCCGACCGACTCCTACTCGCCGCGCTCCACCACCCCGGGGGCGGACGTGGGCGACGCACTGGCCTCCGCGCTCGGGGCCGACGGCGCCACGGTCACCACCTCCGACAGCGAGGTCGCCGTCGGGGGGAACGCAGCAGACACGGCAGACACGGCAGATGCAGCAGACGCGCCACTGGGCACGGTCAACTCCGCCCCGCTGACCACGCGGGTGCGCGACATGCTGCTGCACAGCGACAACCTGCTGGCCGAGGCCGTCGCCCGCGAGGTCGCCGTCGCCGGTGGCGAGGAACCCACGTTCGAGGGCGCGGCCAAGGCCACGCTCGCCGCGCTGACCGAGGAGGGCCTCGACGTGGACGACGCGGTGCTGCGCGACAACTCCGGGATGAGTGAGGCGAACCGTCTCAACGCCCGCATCCTCGACGGTCTGATCACCGCCGCCGGCACGGACGACGACCTGCGCGTCCTGCTGGACGCCCTGCCGGTCGCCGCGGGCGACGGCACGCTGGTCGACCGCTACGGTACGGACTCCGGTGCCTCGCAGGCGGCCGGCTGGGTGCGTGCGAAGACGGGCACGTTGGACGGGGTGAACACGCTGGCCGGCACCGTGACCACCGAGTCCGGCCGGGCGCTGAGCTTCGCCTTCCTGTCCAACGGTTCGGACATGGACGCAGGACGCGCCGCCCTGGACCGGTTGGCGGCGTCGCTGCGCGCGGCGGCGTGACGGTCCACCCCGGGCTGCAGCCGTGATCGACACACCCCACACCCTCGCCGTGCGGCGCAGTCTGCGCCGGTTCCTCGACGAGTACGCCGGACGTCTCGGCGGACGCACCGGCGCCGAGGTCGTCTGCGGCGTCTCCGGCGGCGGCGACTCGGTGGCGCTCGCCGCCGCCTGCGTCCACGCCGGTCTGCAGGTCACCACCGTCACCGTGGACCACGGCCTGCAGGACGCCTCGGCGCAGGTCGCCGAGGACGCCGCCCGGGCCTGCGCCGGGGTGGGGGCGAGGGCGACCACGGTGCGGGTGCAGGTCACCGGTACCGGCGAGGCCGGCGCGCGGGTGGCCCGTTACCGGGCGCTGGGCGAGTACGCGGACGGGCGTCCCGTGTTCGTCGCGCACACCGCCGACGACGACGCCGAGGGTCTGCTGCTGTCGCTGGCCCGCGGGTCGGGCACCGGTAGCCTCGCCGGGCTGCGCGAGGTCGCCGAGGAGCACCCGGTGGTGGACGCCGGTGCGGCGTGGCTGGGACGTCCGTTGCTCGGGGTCTCGCGTGCCGACACCCTCGGCAGCTGTGCCGAGCTGGGCCTGCCGGTGTGGCACGACCCGCACAACGAGAGTCCGGAGATCCTGCGTTCGCGGGTGCGCAACGAGCTGCTGCCGTTGGCGCGCGAGATCCTCGGTGACCGGGTGGGCGAGGCGCTGGCCCGCTCGGCGCGGATGCTGCGGCAGGATGCCGACCTGCTCGACGCCCTGGCCGCCGAGGTGCTGCAGGACGTACCGGGGGACGCCGGGGACTCGGCGCTGCCGGTGGACGCGGTGGCGGGGCGCGCCGCGCCGCTACGCCGGCGCGTCCTGCGGCGGTGGCTCGGCGGGGCTGCAGGTCCGCTGACGTCGCGGCACCTGGACGCGCTGGACGCGCTGGTCGCCGACTGGCACGGGCAGGGGGGCGTGGCGGTACCGCACCCGACCTCTACAATGGGGGACACCCGTCGTCTGGTGGTGCGTCGCCGCCGGACGGACACCGGCAGCAAGCTAGTACTAGAGCAAGAGGACAGGACCCCGTGATGATCGCCAAGAACGCCGACGTGCCGGACAACTGCTACCACGACGACGTCGAGGGGGTGCTCGTCGACGAGACCACGCTGCACGCCCGGATCGCCGAGATGGCCAAGGCCGCCAGCGACCGCTACCGCGGTGAGGACGAGGACACGATCCTGCTGTGCGTGCTCAAGGGGGCGACCTACTTCATCGCCGACTTCGCCCGGGCGATGGACATCCCCACGCAGATGGAGTTCATGGCGCTGTCGACCTACGGACAGTCGGCGGAGTCCTCGGGCACGGTGGAGATCCGCATGGAGCTCACCCGTGACATCGAGGGGCGCAACGTGATCATCCTCGAGGACATCATCGAGTCCGGAATCACCCTGCACTGGCTCGTCGACCACCTCAAGGGTCGCGGGCCGAAGAGCCTGGAGGTGGTGACCCTGCTGCGTAAGCCGGAGGCGGTGCAGCGCCACGTGGAGACCACCGACATCGGCTTCGACATCCCCAGCGACTTCGTGGTCGGCTACGGGCTGGACTACGCCGAGCGTTACCGTGACCTGCCGTGGGTCGGCACGTTGCGGCCCAGCGTGTACAGCTAGGTGTACAGCTAGGAACGGCACGCCGCGTCCTGCGATACGCTAGTGGGACTATGAACAAGAAGAGGGTTCTGAGGATCGCCGCCATCGTCGCCGCGGTTCTCGTCGTCATCTACGCCTTCGGTGTGCTCACCGACTCCACGCGTGGTTACGACGACGTCGACACGTCCGTGGCAATGAAGCAGTTCGACGACAACAACGTCGCCGAGGTGCAGATCAACGACCGTGAGCAGCAGTTGCAGATGACGCTGCGCAACGAGATCAGCGTGGACGGCAAGGACGGCATCGACCAGGTCACCGCGCAGTACCCTGCGCGTGCGGCGGACACGGTCTTCGACCGCGTCGAGGCGTCGGACGCCGACAGCTACTCCACCAACGTCACCCAGGACAGTCTGCTGGGCTCGATGCTGGTGATGCTGCTGCCGATCCTGCTGATCGGTGGTCTGCTGCTGTTCTTCCTCACCCGGATGCAGGGTGGTCCCGGCGGTGCCTTCAACATCGGCAAGTCGAAGGCCAAGGAACTCAACGTCGACAACCCGGACACCACCTTCGACAACGTCGCCGGTGCGGACGAGGCGGTCGAGGAGCTCGACGAGATCCGTGACTTCCTGCAGAACCCGGAGCGCTACGAGCACCTGGGCGCGAAGATCCCGCGTGGTGTGCTGCTCTACGGTCCTCCCGGCACGGGTAAGACGTTGCTGGCCCGGGCGGTCGCCGGTGAGGCCGGTGTGCCGTTCTACACGATCTCCGGCTCGGACTTCGTGGAGATGTTCGTCGGCGTGGGTGCCTCGCGTGTGCGCGACCTGTTCAAGACCGCCAAGGAGAACAGCCCCTGCATCATCTTCGTCGACGAGATCGACGCGGTCGGCCGCCAGCGTGGTGCCGGCATGGGTGGTGGCCACGACGAGCGTGAGCAGACCCTCAACCAGCTGCTGGTGGAGATGGACGGCTTCAGCGACCGGGAGAACGTGATCCTGATGGCCGCGACGAACCGTCCGGACATCCTGGACCCGGCGCTGCTGCGTCCGGGCCGCTTCGACCGTCAGATCCCGGTGAGCAACCCGGACATCGCCGGGCGCGAGCAGATCCTGCGCGTGCACTCCGAGGGCAAGCCCCTGGCACCGGACGTGGACCTGAGGTCGCTGGCCAAGCGCACGGTCGGCATGTCCGGCGCGGACCTGGCCAACGTGCTCAACGAGGCGGCGCTGCTGACCGCCCGGGTGGACGGCAACGTGATCACCGGCGACGCGTTGGAGGAGGCGACCGACCGGGTGATCGGCGGTCCGCGCCGCAGCACGAAGATCATCTCGGAGCACGAGAAGAAGGTCACCGCCTACCACGAGGGCGGCCACACGCTGGCGGCCTGGGGCATCAAGGACATCGAGCGGGTGTACAAGGTCACGATCCTCGCGCGCGGGCGTACCGGCGGTCACGCCATGGCCGTGCCGGAGGACGACAAGGGCATGTACAACCGTTCGGAGCTCTTCGCCCGGCTGGTGTTCGCCATGGGCGGGCGCTCGGCGGAGGAGCTGGTCTTCGGCTCGCCGACGACCGGCGCCTCGTCCGACATCGAGCAGGCCACGAAGATCGCCCGTTCGATGGTCACCGAGTACGGCATGAGCCCGGAGCTCGGGGCCGTGAAGTACGGCGAGGAGCAGGGCGACCCGTTCGTGGGCCGTGGCGGTCAGGGTTCGCTGGAGTACTCCCCGGCGGTGGCCGCCACCATCGACGACCAGGTGCGCATGCTCATCGAGAAGGCGCACGGGGTGGCCTACGGCATCCTGCGCGACAACCGCGACTACCTCGACCGCCTGGCGGAGAAGCTGCTGGAGAAGGAGACCTTGCGTCGTCCCGACCTGGAGGCCATCTTCGACGACATGGAGCCGGTGGAGGTCAGCGACGTCTTCCCGAACCAGGACGCCGGCCACCCGAAGGACTTCCGCGAGCCGGTGAAGACCCCCACCGAGCTGGCCCGCGAGCGTGGCGAGGAGCTGCCCGCCCGCAACGACTTCTTCTCCGAGGCGCGTAAGGCGCGCATCGAGCGTCGGCGTCGTCAGCAGGCCGGCGAACTCGAGGAGCAGCGCGACGGGAGCGAGCAGGACGGCCCCGCCGCACCGGCACAGTCGTCGCAGTCGGCTCCGGGCCGCTGGAGCGGTGCCTCGCACCCGGACCACCTGTGGGGTGGTCAGGACCGCGTCGACCCCGAGGCGGCCCCGGACGCGGGCGGACGTCACCCCGGCGAGAGCAGCTACGGTGCGGGGCCGTCCGGCCCGGCGGAGCAGGAGCTCCGTGGTTTCCAGTTGCCGGAGAGCGAGCGACCGGACAACCCGTGGACGAGTGACGATGCGCCGACGCGTAACCTGAGGGCCCAGAATGGCGGGACCCAGGATGACGGCGGTCGCCATCACCGCCGCGACGACACTGACGAGAAAGACTGAACCGACACCGTGACTGACACTGAACACGACCCGGAGAACGGCGCAGCGAACGGCGCAGCGAACGCACCGGTCTCGCTGAGTACCGGACGTCCCTTCGACCAGGCCCGTGCCGAGGCGGCCGTGCGTGAACTGCTGCTCGCCGTGGGTGAGGACCCCGACCGCGAGGGGCTTCAGGAGACCCCGGCGAGGGTGGCGCGTGCCTACCGCGAGTCCTTCGGTGGGCTGTACGACGATCCGCGGGAGGTGCTCGCCAAGACCTTCAACGAGGACCACCGCGAGCTCGTCCTGGTCAAGGACATCCCGGTGTACTCCACCTGCGAGCACCACCTCGTGCCGTTCTACGGGCACGCCCACATCGGCTACATCCCCGGCGACTCCGGTACCGTCACCGGGCTGTCCAAGCTGGCGCGCCTGGCCGACGGCTTCGCCAAGCGCCCCCAGGTGCAGGAGCGTCTGACCAGCCAGATCGCCGACGCCGTGTCGGAGAAGCTGGAGGCGCACGCGGTGATCGTGGTCATCGAGGCCGAGCACCTGTGCATGGCGATGCGCGGTATCCGCAAGCCCGGTGCGACCACGGTGACCTCCGCGGTGCGCGGTGGTTTCCGTGAGGACGCCCGCTCCCGTGCCGAGGCCCTCAGCCTCATCCGCGGGCACTGAGCACGGCAGGCACCATGAGCGGAACGCCAGCATTCCCGACCGCGGTGATGGGGATCCTCAACGTCACCGACGACTCCTTCTCCGACGGCGGCATGTGGTCGACGACCGACCGCGCCCTGGCGCACGCCCGGGAGATGGTCGCCGCGGGCGCGCACATCATCGACGTCGGCGGGGAGTCCACCCGCCCCGGTGCCACCCGTGTGCCGGCGGACGTCGAGGCGTCCCGGGTGGTGCCGGTGATCCGTGAACTCCACGCCGAAGGCATCATGACCAGCGTGGACACCATGCGCTCCAGTACGGCGGCCGCCGCGATGGAGGCCGGTGCGGAGATGGTCAACGACGTGTCCGGCGGGCTCGCCGACGCCGAGATGCACGCCACCGTCGGTGACTTCGGGGCCGACTACTGCCTGATGCACTGGCGCGCGCAGCGTTTCGAGTCCGCGGAAGGACGCGCCGACCACGGTGGGGACGTCGTCGCCGACGTCTGCCGGGTGCTGGCGGAACTCTCCGAGAAGGCGCAGGACGAGGGAATCGACCACGACCGCATCATCGTCGACCCCGGCCTGGGGTTCGCCAAGGACGCCGACGACAACTGGGCGCTGCTCTCGGGCATGCGTTCCTACCTGGAGTTGGGCCACCGGGTGCTCATCGGCGCGAGCCGCAAGAGGTTCCTCACCGCCCTGCGTCCCGGCGACGACGGTGCGCCGGGGACCCCGGAGTCCGCCGACGACGCCACCGCCGCGGTCAGCGCCCTGGCCGCGGCGTCCGGCGCCTGGGCCGTGCGCGTCCACGACGTGGCACCCAACCGCGCGGCCGTCGACGTCGCACACGCCGTGGCCACCGGCCACGGACCCGCACTACCTGGAGGATGGAGGGCCCGTCGTGGCTGACCGCATCGAACTGGCCGGCCTGGAGGTCTACGGCTACCACGGGGTCTACGACTTCGAGAAGGAGCAGGGCCAGAAGTTCATCGTCGACCTGGTGGTCTGGACGGACTTCACCGACGCCGTCGCCGACGACGACATCACCCGCACCATCTCCTACGTCGACCTCGCCGACATCGCCGTGGACATCGTCTCGGGGCCGAGCATGGACCTCATCGAGACGGTCTCGGCGACCATCGCCGACCGCATCAACGAGGTGGCCGGCGTGGTCGCCGTGGAGGTGACCGTCCACAAGCCGGACGCGCCGATCCACCACCCGTTCTCCGACGTGCGGGTCGTGGCGCGCCGGTCGCGCAAGAGCCCCGGGACGCGCACATGAGCGCCGATGGAGCCGTGCCTGTGGAGCCTGCGGTGCCGGCCGTCCTCGCCTTCGGCTCGAACCTGCCCGGCACGCTGTCCGCCCCGGAGGACCAGATCCGCCGTGCCGCGCACGCCCTGGCGGGGACAGACGGTGTCGACGGGGTCAGGCCGCTGGCCGCCAGCGCGATGTACGCCACCGCGCCGTGGGGGGTGACCGACCAGGAGGAGTTCCGCAACTGCGTGCTCGTCGTGGAGACCACCCTGTCCCCGCTGACACTGCTGCACCACTGCCAGGATCTGGAGCAGGCCGCGCGCCGCGTGCGCTCACGGCACTGGGGGCCGCGGACCCTCGACATCGACATCATCGACTACGCCGGTGTGCGCAGTGAGGGGCAATGGGACGAGGAGCTCGTGCTGCCGCACCCGTGGGCGCACCAGCGCGCCTTCGTCCTGGCGCCGTGGCTGGACGCCGACCCGCAGGCCGTGCTCGACGGACGGCCCGTGCGTCAGCTGCTCGCCGACCTCGACGGTGGGGACGCTGACGCGCTCGCCGGAATCCGGGCGTTGCCCGACGTACGATGGGCCCCATGAACCAGACCAGTGTGGGGCTGCTCGCCACCTCGGCGGTCGCCGCCGGGGTCGTGTCCTTCGCCGCGGTGTGGGTGTTCTACGGCAGCTACCCGCCGATCCGGATCAGCGGTTCGCTGGCGTTGTGGGTCTTCGCCGCCGTCGCCGGTGTGCTGGCCGTGATGGTGCGCCGCCGCATCGCCGACGGTGAGGTCGGGCAGGACCGGTCGCAGATGTCGCCGGTGTTCATCTCCCGCTGCGCGCTGTTCGGCACTGCCGCAGGCTGGATCGGTGCCCTGGCGGTCGGTTTCTACGGTGGGATGGCGGTGTACGTGCTGCTGCGTCACGGCCAGCTGCTCGCCGCGCAGCAGGACGCCCCGGGGGTGGTGGTGTCGTTGCTGGCGGCGGTGGCGATGACGGTGGCCGGTGTGCTGCTGGAACGAAGTTGTCTGGTCCCTCCCGGCGATGCCGACGGTGAGGACGGGCGCGGCGATGTATTCTTGACGCCATGAGTTCCGCGTATTCGCCCGACGATTCGCACCGGCTACCCGATCCGTCGAGCCGGAGCGGTTCCTCCACGCCGGGAAATGGTCTGAAGCTGCTGATGTACCTGGTGTTCGTCCTCGCCCTCGCGGCGACGATCATCATGTTCTTCGTCGACTCGGAGAGATGGCTGAACATCGCCGTGATCACCTCCCTGTGGGCGGCGTTCTTCGGCGCGATCCTCGTGTCGCGCTACTCCGGCATAATCGGTGAGGAGCGCAGCCGGCGTCAGGAGCAGGAGCGCCGCCACAAGGCGGAGCTGGACCGCGAACGCTCGGAGTCGCAGCGCCGCGAGGTGCAGTTGGAGAACGACTACCGCAACCGTCTCGGCAGCGAGCACGACAAGACCCTCGACGCCATCCGCAAGGAGCTCGAGGCGATGCGTGAACAGCTCTCCGACCTGTCCGGTGGGGCGTGGGACGGCGAGCAGGTGTCGCTGAAGGCCCGTGCCGAGCGCATCATCGAACTGGAGCGCAACGTCTCGCGTGCCGGGGAGACGGGCGGTCACCCCGGGGCGCACGAGCGCGCCGAGTCGGCTGCACCGGCCCAGTCGGCCCAGGCTGGGGCTCCCGCCCAGAAGAATGCCGAGAAGGGCGCCCAGAAGAGTGCCCCGCAGGGCGGGCAGAACCGCTCCGGTGGACGCCGCGGCGGTTTCTCCACGGGCACCTTCGCCGCCGTGCGCTGGTCGGGTGCGGACAGCGAGGACACCACCCAGATCCCGATGGTCGTCGACACCCGCTCGATGGAGCCCACCGGTGGCACGTCGGAGTCCGAGGCGGAGCAGGGGCAGAAGTCTTCTGAGGCGACCCCGGCAGCCGAATCCCGCCCCCGCTGGTCGGAGCAGCAGGACACGCCGGCCCCGTCCGCCGAGCCCGCCGCTGAGCCCGCCGCCGAGCCGGCACAGCCCGCACAGCCGGAGCAGCCCGCCGAGGCGACGCCGGTGGCGGAAGAGCCGGCCGCTGCCCCGTCCCAGGGCCAGTCACAGGGGCGCCGCCGTCGTGCCGAGGAGGCCGAGGTCCACGGCCGTCGTCGTGCCGACGAGTCCGACCAGGGCGTCACCGTCGCCGAGCTGATGGCGCAGATGAAGAAGAACGCCCGGTAGACTCGTCCCCCGTGAACGACACCGCACCCACCGACCGACAGGAACCACGCCTGTCGGTCGGAGTCATTTCCGCCGGGGCCGTGGGCACCGCCGTCGCCGAGGCCCTGCTGCGTGCAGGCCACCACGTGCACGGTGTGGTCGCCCGCTCCGCAGCGTCGCGTGAGAACGCCCGTGCACGACTGCCCGGGGTGGCCGTCCACGGCGACTCCGCCTCCGACATCGCCGAGGTCGCCCAGGCCGCACTGGTGGTGCTGGCGGTACCGGATCCGCAGCTGCCCGAGGTGATCGACCAGGTGGCCCGCACCGTGCGGGCCGGCCAGATCGTGGTGCACACCGCCGGTGCCCTGGGCTGCGAGGTACTCCAACCGGTCACCGACACCGGCGCCCTGCCTCTGGCGTTGCACCCGGCGATGACCTTCCGTGGACGCCCCGAGGACACCGACAACCTCGCCGGCTGCGCCTGGGGTGTGACCACCGACTCCGAGACCGGCACGGCCGTCGCCGAGCTGCTCGTGGCCTCGATGGGCGGGATCGCCGTGCCGGTGGCCGAGGAGCAGCGCACCGTGTACCACGCGGCGATGGCGCACGGCGCGAACCATCTGGTCACCCAGGTCGTCGAGGCGATGCGCATGCTCGACCACGCGCTGAGCAACGACGCGACTGCGGCGGCGGAGGACCCGCGGTCGGCGTTGCTGCTGCGCCGGATCCTGCCCGCCGCGCTCACCGGGGCGTTGGAGAGCCGGACGGCCGCGCTGACCGGGCCGACGGCCCGGGACGACGCGGCCACCGTCCTGCGCCACGTCGCCGCGCTCGAGGAAGTCGGCGGGGGACACGGTGGGCTCGCGGCGTCCTACCGGCAGGACGCGCTCCGCACCGCGCGGGCGGTCGGGTCGTTGAACGTGGAACGCGCGCTCGACCAGCCCTGACTGGGGTGGGCGGTGCCGGGGCGACTAGGGTGTTCTAGCGTTCCGCGAATTTTCGTACCGTCACCCCGCAAGGAGAGTCACCGGTGAGTTTCACCCCGGGTCAGGCCACCGTCTACACCGACATCGACAGCATCGGTGAGCTCACCCGTGCCATGCGCAAGGCCGGACGCCCCGTCGTCCTGGTGCCCACGATGGGTGCGCTGCACGAAGGCCACCTCGCGCTCGTGCGCGCCGCCCAGGCGCAGCCGCGCGCACTGGTGGTGGTGTCCGTGTTCGTCAACCCGCTGCAGTTCGGTGAAGGCGAGGACCTCGACGCCTACCCGCGCACCCTCGACTCCGACGTGGAGAAGCTCACCGCCGCCGGCGTCGACGCCGTCTTCGCACCCAGCCCGCGGGAGATGTACCCCAACGGCCCTCGCACCACCGTCCTGCCGGGCGACACCGGCGCGACCCTGGAGGGTGCGCAGCGTCCCACGCACTTCGCCGGGGTGCTGACCGTGGTCTCGAAGCTCTTCCGCATCACCCACTGCAGCGACGCCTTCTTCGGGGAGAAGGACTACCAGCAGCTCGTGCTGATCCAGCAGATGGTCACCGACCTCAACCTCGGCGTGAAGGTCCACGGCGTACCCGTGGTGCGTGAGGCAGATGGACTGGCGAAGTCCTCGCGCAACGTCTACCTCTCCGGGGAGGAGCGCAACGCGGCGATGTCACTGTCCGCCGCCCTGCTCGCCGGAGCGCACGTCGCCGAGGACGGGGCGGACGCCGTGCTCGACACCGCCCGCCAGGTGCTGGCCACCTCGCCGGGGATCGAGGTCGACTACCTCGAACTGCGTGGTCTCGACCTCGGTGAGGCGCCCGAGAAGGGTGACGCCCGGCTGCTCGTCGCCGCCCGGGTCGGCGCCACCCGCCTGATCGACAACGTGGGCGTGCCGCTGGGCATCGGGTTCCGCAACATCGGTGACGAGCCGGGCGATGAGCAGGGCGAAGAAGCCGAAGCGGTTACGTCCGGCACGTCGAGCGAGTAGGGTACTGCACGTGATCCGCACCATGATGAAGTCCAAGATCCATCGGGCGACCGTCACCCAGGCCGACCTGCACTACGTGGGCTCGTGCACCATCGACGCCGACCTGATGGAGGCCGCCGACCTGCTCGAGGGCGAGCAGATCGACATCGTCGACGTCGACAACGGCGCCCGGCTGACCACCTACGCCATCACCGGCGAGCGTGGTTCCGGCATGATCTCGATCAACGGTGCCGCCGCCCACCTGGTCCACCCCGGTGACCTGGTCATCATCATCGCCTACGGCCAGTACAACGCCGAGGAACTCAAGGACTACAACCCGCGGGTCGTCTTCGTCGACGACGCCAACGAGCAGGTCACCCTGAGCGCGGACCCGGCGGACGTGCCCGTCGGTTCCGGACTGCTGAACCCGCGCCACCCTGCGTAGGGGTCTAGCCGACCCCGCGGGGGTCGTCGGGGGCCGGTCGGGGGCCGGGGAGCAGAGGGACGGGGAAAATGTGACGGAGATCAATCACTGCACGGGCGTCCGGGGTGAACCCGCCGGTGGGGGAGCGGTAAACGTACCCTGACCTGCTGGTGGGGCGATCTTTTACGGGGTATTTCAGATGTACCTTTTAGGTCGAGGGGGCCTAGCGTTGGGGTCATGCACCTCACGAAGTTCACCGACCTGGGGCTCCGCTCGCTGATGATCCTCGGTGACACCGGGGCGGCCGGGGCGGTCGATCCGGCGCAACGACGCACCATCGGCGAGCTCGCGGTCCAGACGGCGGCACCGGCCTCGCACGTGAAGAAGGTCGTGGCCCGGCTGACCGGATCCGGGATCCTCGGCTCGGTCCGTGGCCGCGCCGGTGGGGTGTACCTGGCCGAAGGTGCGCGGGCCGTCGACGTCGGTGCGCTGCTGCGTGAGCTCGAGGGTCGCCACGAAGTCGTGGACTGCGACGGGGACACCCCGTGCCCGCTCGCCGGCCGGGGCTGCTCACTGCGCCACCTGCTCGCCGAGGCCCAGGAGAACTTCTACTCCACCTTCGACGGCATCACCCTGGGCACACTCATCGACCGCAACGCCGCGGGCGAGCCCCGCGGGGCGGTCGGTGTGGGCATGCCCCAGATCCCCGCACCACGGACGCGCCCGTAGTGGCGTCCACCCCAGGCTCCCGTACTCAGCTGTACAAACCTCTAAGGAAGCTCCCCGATGTCAACCACCGCAACCACCCCGTCCACCCCGTCCACTGCCTCGCCGGCAGCTGAGCCTTTCCGTGCCGGGCGCCTCACCCCGGACCACGAGTCCACGGTGAGGGACACCCTGCCGCTCGTCGGGGCGCACATCAACGAGATCACCCCGAACTTCTACGCCCGCATGTTCGAGGAACACCCCGAACTCCTCCGGGACACCTTCAACCGTGGCAACCAGCGTGCCGGCGACCAGCAGAAGGCCCTGGCGGCCTCGGTCGCCACCTTCGCCTCGATGCTCGTCGACCCCTCCGCCCCGGACCCGGTGGCGATGCTGTCGCGCATCGCGCACAAGCACGTCTCCCTGGGGATCACCGCCGACCAGTACCAGATCGTGCACGACCACCTGTTCGCCGCGATCGTCGAGGTCCTCGGCGACGCGGTCACCCCGCCGGTCGCCGAGGCGTGGGACGAGGTCTACTGGCTGATGGCGCAGGTGCTCATCGACGCCGAGACCGGGATGTACCGTTCGGCCGGGGTCGCACCCGGCGACGTCTTCCGCGACGCGGTGCTCACCGGACGCCGCGCCCTGTCGGCGACGGTCACGGAGCTCACTTTCGCCGCCGCAGATGCCGCCACCGACTTCGCCGAGGCCCGCCCGGGGCAGTACGTCTCCGTCGGCGTGGTCATGGCCGACGGCGCCCGCCAGCTGCGCCAGTACTCCCTGGTGGCGTGGGACGACGACGGGTTCAGCATCGCCGTCCAACGCGACGGGGAGGTGTCCACCGCCCTGGTGGACGACCTCGCCGTCGGCGACCGGGTGGACGCCACCCTGCCGGCCGGTGACCTGGTGCTCCACCGCGACGTCCTCGCCGGTGCGGCACCGGTCGTCCTGGTCAGCTCGGGGATCGGTTCGACACCGATGACCGGCATGCTGTCGGTGCTGGCAGCTGCCGACACACGTCCCACGGTGACCGTCCTGCACGCTGACGGGGACGCCGCCTCGCATGCGCAGCGCGGGGCCACCGAGGGCTACGTCGAGGCCCTGCGGGCGGCGGGGGCGACGGTGCACGTGCGGACCGCCTACCGTGCCGACGGTGCCCGGATCGACCTGCCCACCCTGGCCGGGGAGGGCGTCCTGCCGGGCGGGGCGCACTGGTACCTGTGCGGTGGCAACAGCTTCCTGCAGGACGTCCGTACGCAGCTCGAGGACATGGCGGATGACATGGCCGGGAGCCTGGCACCCGCGGGCGTCAACGTGGAACTGTTCAGCCCGAACGACTGGCTGCTGGGCGGGTAGTCTCGACGGTCATGAATGACCCTCATGCCCCGTTGAGCTGGCCCCTGCCGTCCGCGGACATCGTGGGAGAGCTCGCCGACGGCTCCACGCTGCGGCTGCGCGCCCCGGTGAACACCGACATCGCCGGTCTGGTCACCTCCAGCAGGCACGAGGACTCGCGGAGATTCACCTCCCTCTCGGAGAACTACTCCTCCCGCGACGCCGAGATGTTCCTGCTCACCATGGCACGCTCACCGGCGGCGATGCTGTGGATCATCGACGACCCGACCTCGCCGGGCGACTTCGGCGGCACGTTGGAGGTCCGCCTCGTCGACCGGCAGGACCGGTGCGTGGAACTCGGCTACACCACCGCCCCGCACCTGCGCGGCCGTGGCCTGATGAGCGCGGTGGTGGGCGCGGTCGTCGACTTCCTCTTCGACTACCGGGTGCACCGTGTGCAGATCAAGGCGAACCCGCAGAACGTGGCGTCCTGCGCGGTGGCGCTCAAGGCGGGGTTCCGGCACGAGGGCACGGCGCGCGACGCCGAGATGCTGCGCGGGGCCTTCAACGACCTCGACACCTTCGCCCGGTTGGCTACCGACGACTGAGGGCCCGGGCGGTCCGGGCGACCCGTGGGTCGGCGTCGTCGGTGAAGGCGGCGAGGACGTCCGGGGAGTCCGGTGTGATCTCGGCGAGCGCCTGGACCACGCGCAGGCGCGCATCCGGTGACGCGCCGGACACCGCCGCCACCAGGGTCGCGGGGATGTCGTCGTAGGACGTCGATCTGCGCGTGCGCATCACCGCGAGTGCCTCGGCGGCCTCCACGTCGTGGTCGCCGGTGAGCACCATCTCGACGAGCGTTCCCACCAGGGCGGGTGAGTCGGTGCGGCGGGCGAGGGCGAGCGCACAGGCACCGCGGACCGGGGGAGGATCGTCCAGCAGGTCGGTGAGGATGGTCGTGGCCCGGGCGTCGTTGATCTCGCGCAGCACCTCCACGACACGCAGCCGCACCGCCGGGTCGGCATGGGGGAGATGCCCCGACAGCTCCGCGGTGACGTCCCCTGCTACGTCCCCTGCCGCGTCCCCTGCCGTGCGCACGAGCGACCAGCGCAGCGCGCCGGCCACGTTCGGGTCGTCCTCCTCCAGGTAGAGCTCCACCAGCGCCCCCGCCGTGGGACGGTCGGACGCGGTGAGCGCGGCGGACTGGCGACGCGCCGGGTCGTCGGAGCGCAGTGCGGTGAGAAGGGAGGTGAGTCCGAGGACGTCGTCCCACGTGCCCGGGGTCGTGCCGGGGCGTCCGCGCACGGTGTCGAGGTGGTCCAGGAGCGCCTGCTCGGCGCGGATGCGGTCCCGGGTCTCGGCGCGCAGCCGGTCGAGGACCGCACCGACGTCGAGACCGGGGTCGTCCAGCGCGGTGCGGACCTCCGCGACGCCCATGCCCAGGGCACGCAGCGCCTCGGCCTTCATCAGCCGGTGCACGTCGCCGCGGTCGTAGTCGCGGTAGCCGCCGGACGTGCGGTTCGACGGGCTGACCAGGCCGTGCTCGTCGTAGTGGCGCAGCATCCGCACGCTCACACCCGACAGCCGGGACACCTCACCGATCAGCATCATTCGAGTCTATCCCGGGCCGGGCCCGCTGTGCCTCGTACTCGGCGGCGTCGAATCCGAGGTCCGGGTCGTCGAGCAGCAGCAGGGTGGCCGCGGCGTGGCGGGACCCGTGCGTGCGCAGGACGCCCCGGGCGTCCTCCCCGAGCTCCAGGTAGGCGCGGGTGAGGCTGCGGCGCAGCTCCCGGTCCCCGCGTCCGAGCTGTCCGCTCAGCCGGACGGCCAGGCGTGGTGCCTCGGGCTGAGGGACGAGCCCGACCGCCGCACGCCACGCGGTGCGCGCGACCTCGTCGTCGGCGTCCTGCAGCAGGTCGTCGGTGATGTGGGGGTAGGACGCCACCGCCGCCACCTCACCGATCTTCGACAGCGTGTGCAGTGCCTGCGAGCGCGCCTGCGCGGTGGGCGAGTGCAGTTGAGTGAGCAGGACGGGCACGACGTCGGCGTGGGGATGCCTGGTCAAGGCCCAGGTGAGCATGTCGCGCACGAAGAAGTCCGGTTCCACGGCGCACTGCGCGACGAGGTCGGCGACGTCCCCGGGGCGGGGGTCGCTGCCGGCGGCGAGTGCGGCGCGCATGCGGGAGCTTGCGTCCTGCGCGGTGAAGGCGGTGCTCAGGCGGGTGTTGGTGGTCATGTGGCCAGCAGACACCCTCACAGGGTGAGAGGGTCAAGCACATACGGAAATCGGCCGCTTGATCTGCACATGTTGGGGTGGCGGACACGATCAGGACGATCACCACGTGGTCGCTGGCCCGCGTCGTACGGCAGCGGCCACCCGGTCTCGACGGGTCGGCGTTCTGAACGGGGCGCCGTCGACCCTGATGTCAGCTGAGTCATGCCCCAGGTCAAGAATCGTCGATTTCTTGACCTGGGGCATGACTGAGATGACGGTGGTGGGGACTAGTGCGGCACCGGTGTCCGGGTGTCCCCGCTGTTGTCGGTTTCCCCGGAGGCCCCGGTACCGTCTTCGCCGTCTTCGGCGTCCTCAGTGTCTTCAGTGTCTTCAGTCTCCTCGGCCTCTTCGATGACCTCCTCGGTCACCGCCTCGGCGAGCTTCTCGGTGTCGGCGTCGGACTCCTCGAGTGCACGGGCGAGTGCCTTCTCCTCCTTGCGGCCGAACTCCTGGTCGTCGTCCTCGCGACGCTCGGTCAGGTCGCGGATCTTCTCGCGCTGGGTGATCTCCTTGGAGATCGCCGTGCGCGCGTAGATCCACCAGCCCACGACGATGGCGATCATCACCATGCCCAGGTAGCCCAGCACCGGGTAGACGTAGGTCATCAGCGTGTCGAAGCCGACGAAGCTCACCACGTAGCCGGCGACGCACAGGGACAGGAACACCGGGGTGTACCACGACGGGCGCGATGCCGTGACCCGCTTGCCCAGGGCGTAGAACATGCCGATGGCGGTGTTGAAGATCATCGCGAAGATGATGAACACCATCACCAGGCCCATCACCGGGTGCATGGAGTCGAAGAGCGTGAGCATCGGGACGTCGTCGGAGCCGACGGTGTCGATGTTGGCCAGCAGGGTGAACACGGCCAGGATCAGCAGGACGGTGTAGATGACGCCGCCGAGCAGACCGCCGCGTCCCGCGGCACGCATGTTCGCGTGGTTGCCGCCGATCACCAGGGACATCGACACGCCCAGCAACAGGGCCAGGCCGTTGTAGTTCAGTGCCGACAGCCACCACGGGCTCACCGGCGACTCCTCCTGGACGGCGATGTCGCTGACGGCGCTGAAGTCGTCCGGCAGGTTGAACAGGGTGTAGACGAACCCGACGAGTACGGCGATGATCAGCAGCGGGGTCAGCGCGCCGATGATGTCGCTGACCTTGTCCACGTTGAGGAGCCCGGTGACCATCACCAGCACCGTCATGACCAGTGAGCCGATCCAGGAGGGGAGACCGAACTGCTGCTCCAGGTTGGACCCGGCACCGGCGAGCATCACGAAGCCGATGCAGAACAGGGTCAGGGTGACCACGATGTCCAGTGCCCAGGAGGCCGCCGGGTGGGTGATGCTGCGGAACACCGCCTTGTGCTCGTCGGCGAGGAAGTAGCTGCCGAGCTGCAGGATCACCGCGCCGGCCACGGTCATCACCAGGCCGGCCAGGACCGCACCCCACAGGCCGCTGAGGCCGAAGGAGGCGAAGTACTGGATGACCTCGAGTCCGGTGGCGAATCCGGCGCCGACCAGCAGGCCGAGGAATGCCATGGATATCTTGAGTTGTTCCTTCACGGTTCCGGAGCCTCCTGAAGTCGTCCTCGTGCCTCACACGGGGTGGGGCGGGGGTAGGCTGCCGGACTGTACCGGAAAAGCTGCGCTAATGTTGCGGGCTATATGTGGATCGGAACTCTTGAACTCGACGTTCTCCTCGGTGACGTGCACTCCCTCAAGCAGAAACGCTCCGTGGTGAGACCGGTGATCGCCGAGGTCCACCGGAAGTTCGGGATCTCCGTCGCCGAGGTCGACCACCGTGACCTGCACCGTCGTACGGGGATCGGGGCGTCGGCGGTCAGCGCGGACCGGGAGCACGTCGTGGAGGTGCTGGAGTCCGTGGAACGCCTCGTGGCGTCGCGTCCGGAGATCCAGGTGCTGTCGGCGCGGCTGCGCTACCTGTCCTCCGAGGACCTTCCCGGGGACGTCTGACTCTCCTGCGGTGGTTCCTGCTCCTTGCGCGGCCGGCCGCGACGGGGGAGTTCACCGGTGGACGACGGCAGGCGTCCCGCCCGTCGCAGCTGGTCGCGCAACATCACCTCGATCTGGGCGTTCACGCTGCGCAGGTCGTCGTGCGCCCAGCGGGCGATGGCGTCGTACACCGCCGGGTCGATGCGCAGGGGCACGTTCTTACGCGCCATGACTACGCGCCATGGAGGCCGCCGGTGTTGATCACCGGCTGGGTGGAGGAGTCGGAGCACAGCACCACGAGCAGGTTGGAGACCATCGAGGCGCGGCGCTCAGGGTCGAGGTCCACGATGTCGCGGTCCTCCAGCTGGTCCAGGGCGGTCTGGACCATCGACACCGCACCGTCCACGATCTGCTCGCGGGCGTCCACCACGGCCTGGGCCTGCTGGCGCTGCAGCATGGCACCGGCGATCTCCGGGGCGTAGGACAGCGCGGAGATCCTGGCCTCAACGATCTCCAGTCCGGCGACCGCCACGCGGGCGGCGACCTCGTCGGCGAGCTCCTGGGAGACCACGTCGGTGGAGCCGGCGAGGCTGGTGGCGGCGTCGCCGGGGGTGCCGTCGGCGTTGGTGCGTCCGGGCACGGAGTCGTAGGGGTGGGTGGTGGCGACGTGGCGCAGCGCGGACTCGGACTGGGAGTGGATGAACTCCTCGACGTCCTCCACGGAGAAGGTGGCCTTGGCGGTGTCGGAGACCTGCCAGACGACGATGGCTCCGATCTTCACCGGGTTGCCGTTGAGGTCGTTGACCTTGATCTCGTTGGTCTCGAAGTTGCGGACGCGCACGCTGACCTTGCGCGTGGTCGCCAGCGGCGGCACGAGGGTGAGGCCGGTGGTGCGGTTGGTGCCGAGGTAGCGTCCGAAGAACTGCACGACCTGCGTGTGACCGGGGTTGATGACACGCAGCATGGTCAGCACGACCACGGAGAGCAGGATGAGGACGACGGCGAGGCCGATGAGCGTGCCGCCGAGGCCGCCTCCCAGGCTCCCGGACTCCAGGCCGACGGCGGCCCAGACGATCAGGGCGATCGGTGCGAGGAACAGGACGATGCCGCCGAGCAGTGCGGCGACGGCCAGGCCCGTGGAGCCGGACCATGCGCGGTGTTCGCTGATGCTGACGTTGGTGCCCTCGTGGCCGACGGGGGTTCCGGCGACGGCGTCGGGTGCTGGGGAGTGTGCTGGGGCGGGGTTCTCGGGCGGCATGCTGTCCTCTCTTCTCCCGGTGTCTCCGGGACGGTCGCCAGTCTACGCTAAAGTGATATCACTTTGATGTCACCGGGAGGACGGTCGGTGCGCCTCCGGCCATGCAGTAGGCTTGGTCACCGTGACTGACGCGAAGAACTCCTCCCAGAACGCACCCCAGAACGCCGCCCCCGCCGTCGACGGCGGGGACAACGACCTTCCCGAGCAGGTCAAGGTTCGTCGCGACAAGCGCGACCGCCTCATCGCCGAGGGCGTCGACCCCTACCCGGTGGAGGTCGCACGCACGCACGCGCTGAAGGACGTCGTGGCGTCCTACGCGGTTCTGCCGAAGGACGGGGAGGACGCACCGGACGCGGCGCGCGCCGAGGGCGTCACCTACCTCGCCGCCGGCGAGGAGACCGACGTGGAGGTCGGCATCGCCGGACGCGTGATCTTCGTGCGCAACACCGGCAAGCTCGCCTTCGCGCGCATCCAGGACGGCGACGGTACGCAGCTGCAGGCCATGTTGTCGCTGGCCGAGGTGGGGGAGGACGCCCTGGCGTCCTGGAAGGCCACCGTGGACCTCGGCGACATCGTCTTCATCCACGGTCGTGTCGTGGCCTCGAAGCGCGGCGAGCTCTCCGTGATGGCGGACGGCTGGTCGATGGCGTCGAAGTCGCTGCGCCCGCTGCCGGTCGCGCACAAGGAGCTCAGCGAGGACACCCGCATCCGCCACCGCTACACCGACCTGATCATGCGTGAGCAGGCCCGGACGAACGCGGTGACGCGCATCAAGGTGATGCGCGCGCTGCGTCACGCACTCGAGCGCCGCGACTTCCTCGAGGTCGAGACCCCGATGCTGCAGACCCTGCACGGCGGTGCCGCGGCGCGTCCCTTCGAGACCCACTCCAACGCCCTCGACATCGACCTCTACCTGCGCATCGCCCCGGAGCTCTACCTCAAGCGCTGCGTGGTCGGCGGCATCGACAAGGTCTTCGAGGTCAACCGCAACTTCCGCAACGAGGGTGTGGACTCCTCGCACTCCCCGGAGTTCGCCATGCTGGAGACCTACCAGGCCTACGGCACCTACGACACCGGTGCCACGCTGATCCGTGAGGTCATCCAGGAGATCGCCGAGGAGGTCTTCGGCACCACCACCGTGACCCTGGTCGACGGCACCGAGTACGACCTCGGCGGGCAGTGGCGCACCATGGAGATGTACCCCTCGCTCAACGAGGCGCTCGCCGAGAAGTTCCCCGACCAGGACGTGGTCGACGAGGTCACCGTGGACAGTTCCGTGGAGGATCTCAAGGCCTTGGCCGCCGTAGTCGGGCTGCCCGTCCCGGCGAAGGGTGGTTGGGGCCACGGCAAGCTCGTCGAGGAGATCTGGGAGCACCTGTGCGAGGACCAGCTCTACGGGCCGGTCTTCGTCCGCGACTTCCCGGTCGAGACCTCCCCGTTGACCCGTCAGCACCGCACGAAGCGGGGCGTCACCGAGAAGTGGGACCTCTACGTGCGCGGCTTCGAGCTGGCCACCGGCTACTCCGAGCTGGTGGACCCGGTCGTGCAGCGTGAGCGCTTCGAGGACCAGGCTCGCCTGGCCGCCGGTGGTGACGACGAGGCCATGGTGCTCGACGAGGACTTCCTCGCCGCGATGGAGCAGGGCATGCCCCCGACCTCGGGAAACGGCATGGGCATCGACCGTCTGCTGATGGCGCTCACCGGGCTGGGGATCCGTGAGACGGTGCTGTTCCCGATGGTGAAGCCGGAGCGCGACAGCTAGGCGCAGTGCCGGCGGAAACGCCGGCCGGTGGCGTCCCGGAGGGCCTTGTCTGGCCTGTAGGGGACGCTACGGGGGTGGTCCCGGGGGTGCGGGGTGGGGTGCCTCACCTGCTGTGATGGGTCAGTCAAGGAAAGTATCTGTGGGGCAGGCGGTATTCGAGCCTTTTTGTGACGGGGATCATGATTCGTCGTTATGATGTAATCATTATCTGTCCGACCCAATCCATGACTGTGTGTTCTCCCGTCGACACCGGGTGATACCCGAGTACAGCGAAAGGTAGCTGCCTCACCATGAGTGACCGAAGCAAGCGGAACGACTCCACACCGGGCCTCAACACCATCAAGCGGGACGCCATCGGTACCGCCATGCGTGTGCTGACCCGTTTCACCGGCTCCGACCTGGCCACCAAGTACGGCCTGAGCGAGAAGGTCGACCGTGTGGCCTACGAGTCCACCAAGGGCGGCATGCGCACCCTCGGTGCCATCAACCGCCAGTTCAAGAAGTCCAAGGGCTCCGGCAAGCCGGTGCGCCTGGAGAGCCAGGGCAGCGAGGGTGACGGCACCACCGAGCCCAAGAAGCCGGCGAAGGTCCTCTTCGACCTGACCCCCTCCGAGGACCAGGAGATGCTGACCTCCGCCGTGCGCGAGTTCGCCGAGGAGCAGCTGCGCCCCGGTGCCCACGACGCCGACGAGGCCGCCGAGACCT
Source organism: Corynebacterium sp. AOP12-C2-36 (assembly GCF_052379185.1). Taxonomy (NCBI): domain Bacteria; kingdom Bacillati; phylum Actinomycetota; class Actinomycetes; order Mycobacteriales; family Corynebacteriaceae; genus Corynebacterium; species Corynebacterium sp. AOP12-C2-36. Next base: position 44,555 of record NZ_JBQSYJ010000008.1, read on the forward strand.
CCAAGGAAGTCCTCGACACCGCCGCTGAGCTGGGGATCTCCCTGGTCAGCCTGCCGGAGGAGTTCGAGGGCCTGGCCTCCGAGTCCGCCTCCACCACCTCCGCCCTCGTCGCCGAGGCCCTCGCCTTCGGTGACATGGGCCAGGCCGTCGCCATCCTGGCGCCCGCCGGTGTGGCGACCACGATCACCAACTACGGTGACGACGCCCAGCAGAAGACCTACCTGCCGGAGTTCGCCGGCGAGTCCGTCCCGCAGGCCGCCGTGATCGTCAACGAGTCCCGCGCCCTGTTCGACCCCTTCGTGCTGCAGACCACCGCGAAGCGTGAGGGCGACGACATCGTCATCAACGGTGTGAAGACCATGGTGCCCAGCGCCGGTTCCGCCGAGCTCTTCGTCGTCGCCGTGGACCTGGACGGGGTCAACACCTTCGCCATCGTCGAGTCCTCCACCGAGGGCGTCGTCGTCGAGGCCGACCCGTCCATGGGTATCCGTGCCGCCGGCCTGGGCCGCGTCCTGCTCAAGGACGTCAAGGTCCCCGCCTCCAACCTCCTCGGTGGTGCCGAGCTCGACTCCGAGACCCGCACCGACAACTACGCCGAGATCATCCGCCGTGCCCGCCTGGGCTGGGCCGCCCTCGCCGCCGGCACCTCCGAGGCCGTGCTCGAGTACGTCAAGCCCTACGTCAAGGAGCGCCAGGCCTTCGGTGAGCCCATCGCGCACCGTCAGTCCGTCGCCTTCATGGTCGCCAACATCCGCATCGAGCTCGACGGCCTGCGCATGATCCTGCTGCGCGGCGTCTCCCGCATCGACCAGGGTCTGTCCTACAACCGTGAGGCCGGCCTCGCCCGTCGCTTCGCCGCGGACCGCGGTATGCAGATCGGTCTCGACGGCGTCCAGCTGCTCGGCGGCCACGGCTACACCAAGGAGCACCCGGTGGAGAAGTGGTACCGCGACCTGCGAGCCGTCGGCGTCGCCGAGGGCGTCGTGGTCCTGTAAGTCCCCGTCAGTAACAACATCGAAGGAGCACTGAAATGATCAACCTGGAACTCCCGAAGAAGCTGCGCGGGACCATCAACCAGGCCCACCAGGCCGCAGCGGAGATCTTCCGCCCCATCGCCCGCAAGTACGACCTCGCCGAGCACGAGCGTCCCATCGAGCTCGACACCATGGCATCCCTCGTCGAGGGCATGACCGACGGTGGCGGCAACCTCGCCGGTGCGTCCGGCGGCCGTGGCGACAAGAAGAAGGACGACGGTTCCGTCCGCAACGGCGGCAACATGTCCTCCCTGGTCAACGTCATCGAGACCTGCTGGGGCGATGTCGGACTGACCCTGTCGATCCCCTACCAGGGCCTCGGTAACTCCGCGATCGCCGCCGTCGCCACCGACGAGCAGCTCGAGCGCTTCGGCAAGGTCTGGGCCTCGATGGCCATCACCGAGCCGCAGTTCGGTTCGGACTCCGCCGCCGTCGCCACCACCGCGAAGCTGGACGGCGACGAGTACGTCCTCAACGGCGAGAAGATCTTCGTCACCGCCGGTGACCGTTGCACCCACGTCGTCGTGTGGGCCTCGGTGGACAAGTCCGCCGGCCGCGCCGCCATCAAGTCCTTCGTCGTCCCGCGCGACACCCCGGGCTTCGAGCTCGCCCGCCTGGAGCACAAGCTGGGTATCCGTGCCTCGGACACGGCCCACTTCATCCTGGACAACGTGCGCGTCCCGAAGGAGAACCTGCTGGGTACCCCCGAGGTCGACACGAAGAAGGGCTTCGGCGGGGTCATGGCGACCTTCGACAACACCCGCCCGCTGGTGGCCGGCATGGCCGTCGGTGTCGCCCGCGCCTCCCTGGAGAAGCTGCGCAAGATCCTGACGAAGGCCGGCCTGGAGATCGACTACGACGCGCCGAGCTGGAACCAGCCCGCCGCCGTCGCCGAGTACATCCGCCTGGAGTCCGACTGGGAGGCCGCCTACCTGATGACGCTGCGCGCCGCCTGGATGGCCGACAACAAGCAGCCGAACAACAAGGAAGCCTCCGAGTGCAAGGCGAAGGCCGGCCGCATGGCCACCGACCTGACCCTGCGCGCCGTGGAGCTCGCCGGCACCTACGGCTACTCCGAGCGTTCCCTGCTCGAGAAGTGGTCCCGCGACTCGAAGATCCTCGACATCTTCGAGGGCACCCAGCAGATCCAGCAGCTGGTCGTCGCCCGTCGTGAGCTGGAGCTGTCCTCCGCACAGCTGAAGTAGCAGTTCACAGCCCTAGAAGCGGCTCCCGGTCACATCGACCGGGGGCCGCTTTCGGCATGTCCGGGACCCTCGTGCACCCCGCAGGCATCCCGCACAGGGCGTTCTCTTCGGATCCACGGTGAGTCACAGCAACCCGGGAGGCTGGTCGGACCAACCCCTGGGGTTGCTGGACCGGTCGCGGGGTGGTGCGGGAGCGGGTGCAGGTACGGCAACGGCGCCGCACACAAAAGAGACGGCCCCGGGGGAGAGAAGCTCTCCTCCGGGGCAGTCGTCAGGGCCGTCGTCGGGACCGGGTCAGGCGTCGGAGCCCTTCGGCTCGCCGATCTCGCCGGTGGCGGCGTCGACCTCCGGCAGTTCCCGGGGGACAACCTTGCCCACGGCGTTGCGGGGGAGGCGGTCTAGGAACACGTAGTTGCGCGGGACGTTGTGGCGGGCCAGGTGCTCCTTGACCTCGGCCTTGGCCTTGTCCTTGAAGCCGTCCTCGTCGTGACCGGCCTTCAGCACCACGTAGGCGCAGAGCGACTGGCCGAACTCGTCGTCGGCGATGCCGTGGACGTGCACCTCCTCGACCTCGGGGAGGCCGTAGAGCACGTCCTCGGTCTCCTGCGGGTACACGTTCTCGCCACCGGAGACGATCATGTCGTCGCTGCGCCCGGCGATGTAGAGCAGCCCGTCCTGGTAGTAGCCGAGATCGCCGGTGGCGACGAGACCCTGGATGGTCTCCTTGTCCACGCCGGGCCGGGTGTAGCCCTCGAAGAGCATGTCGTTGCCCACGAAGATGCGGCCGATCTCGCCCTCGGGGAGCTCCTTGCCGTCGTCGCCGAAGATCTTGAGGACGGTGGCCAGCGGCGGCTTACCGGCGGTCGTCGGGTGCTCGGCGAGCTCCTCGGGCCGGGCGATGGACGCCCAGCTGACCTCGGTGGAACCGTAGAGGTTGTAGAGGACCTTGCCGAACTTCTCGGTCGTCTCCTCGATCACGGCCGGCGGCAGGGCCTCGCCGCAGGCGGTGATGACCTGCGTTCCGGGGTTGAACTTCTCCGGCACGGCGGTGAGCAGGCGGCGCAGCATGGTCGGCACGATGGCGATGGCGTACGGACGGTTCGCCTCGATCAGCTTCACGGCACCACGCGGCGAGAACTTACGCTGCAGGATCAGCGTGCTGCGCAGCGCCAGGCCCAGCTGGATCTGGGCGAAACCCCAGGTGTGGAACATCGGTGCGGCCACGTAGTAGCCGCGGTGGTGCTTCAGCGGGATGCGCGACATGATCGACGATGCAGGCAGATAGGTGCGCGGCTCGGGACGACGGGCACCCTTCGGGGTACCGGTCGTGCCCGACGTGAGGATGATGGTGCGTCCACGACGGGGCCGGGTGGGGATCTTCTGCTCGTGCGGCGTGCTGCGCAGGACCTCGGTCAGCGTGGGCCAGTCCGGGTTGCGGGTGGCGTGGTCCTCGGACGCGGTCGCCTCGGCGACGTTGCTGGCGTACTCGACGGCGTCGTCCTCGTCGTCCTCCGGCGCGAGGGCGGCGGTGGTGTGGTTCTCCTCCCAGTTCACGATCACGGGGCACTGGTCGAAGCCCTTGGGCAGCAGCGGGATGAACTCTTCGTCGATGAACAGGAGGTCGAGCTTCTGCTCCTTGACGACGGCGCGGGTCTGCTTGGCGGACGCGCCGGTGTTGAGCAGCACGATGTCGGTGCCCAGGCGGCCGTGGGCGCACAGCGCCATGATGAAGCCGCGGTGGTTGCGCGACAGCACGCCCACGCGGTCACGCTCACGCACACCGGTGCGGTAGAGGGCCTTGGCCAGCAGGTTCGTCTGCTCGTGGAGCTCGGAGTAGGTGATCGAGCCGGCGTCGTCGATGATGGCGGTGTGGTACGGGTCGCGGGCGGCACCGAGGGCGAGGATGCCGGCGGGCAGGAACTCCCACTGGTAGATGTACTTCAGTGCCTTGCCCATGGCCACCGGGGACATGGCACCGAGGACTCCTGCCTTGAACAACGGCACCGTCCCCTTGGCGAGGATGGGCAACTGGTCGAGGGTAACTGCGGGCTGGGATCCGCTCATGGTGCTCCTTCGGGGTGCTCGTGCGAACAGCGACGATGGGTTTTCCGTCTCATTATTATGGTTAAGAGTACATAACAACGGGCGGTGCGTCCGGCGTTTCGGGAAGTTCGTCGCAGCCGCCTTTGCATAGCGTGATTAACCACTGCGCCGCAGGTCAGGGGTGGGGAATCGGGGTCGGCCGGATGTGACGGGGCTTTTCCCGGCGCCGGTGCGGCCGTCACGCAGGGACGGCGGTGGGGCCGACGGGCGCCCGGAGCGTCCTGCGCGGGCCCTGTTCGCTGTCGGCGTACACATCGGGAAATGGCCGTCAAAACACCCTCTGACATGCAGATTAGTGGGGTCAGAGGGGAGGGTCGGGCCATGGAACAAGCTGAGACGGCCGGTCGTTGTACAGAGTGACTGAACGTGGGAACGCCGAATCACTAAGGTGGTGCCCACATCCGGACCTTGAAGTGAGGGAGAGCAAATGTTCGAGAGGTTCACCGACCGTGCGCGACGAGTCGTCGTCCTGGCGCAGGAAGAAGCCCGCGCGCTCAACCACAACTACATCGGCACCGAGCACATCCTGCTCGGGCTGATCCACGAGGGGGAGGGAGTCGCCGCCAAGGCACTGGAGTCCATGGGTATCTCCCTGGAGGCCGTGCGTACCGAGGTCGAGGACATCATCGGCACCGGCGGCCACCCGCCGAGCGGCTACATCCCCTTCACCCCGCGGGCCAAGAAGGTCCTGGAGCTCGCCCTGCGCGAGGCTCTGCAGCTGGGGCACAAGTACATCGGCACCGAGCACATCCTGCTCGGCCTCATCCGCGAGGGTGAGGGCGTGGCCGCACAGGTGCTGGTCAAGCTCGGCGCCGACCTGTCCCGCGTCCGTCAGCAGGTCATCCAGCTGCTTTCAGGCTACGAGGGCACCGAGCCGGAGGCGGCTCCGGACGAGCCCGCCACGGCGGGCGTCGGCCAGCCGTCGGACTCCGGCGCCGGCGGCAAGCCCGGCCAGAAGTCCAACTCCCTGGTCCTCGACCAGTTCGGCCGCAACCTGACCCAGGCTGCCAAGGACGGCAAGCTGGATCCGGTCGTGGGACGGGAGAAGGAGGTCGAGCGCATCATGCAGGTGCTCTCGCGCCGCACCAAGAACAACCCGGTCCTCATCGGCGAGCCCGGTGTGGGTAAGACCGCCGTGGTCGAGGGCCTTGCCCTGGACATCGTCAACGGCAAGGTGCCGGAGACCCTGAAGGACAAGCAGCTCTACTCGCTGGACCTGGGTTCCCTGGTCGCCGGCTCCCGCTACCGCGGTGACTTCGAGGAGCGCCTGAAGAAGGTGCTCAAGGAGATCAACCAGCGCGGCGACATCATCCTGTTCATCGACGAGATCCACACCCTGGTGGGTGCGGGTGCCGCCGAGGGCGCGATCGACGCGGCCAGCATCCTCAAGCCGAAGCTGGCCCGTGGTGAGCTGCAGACCATCGGTGCCACCACACTGGACGAGTACCGCAAGCACATCGAGAAGGACGCCGCCCTGGAGCGTCGTTTCCAGCCGGTGCAGGTGCCCGAGCCGAGCGCCGAGATGACCATCGAGATCCTCAAGGGTCTGCGCGACCGCTACGAGGCGCACCACCGTGTGTCCATCACCGACGGTGCCCTGGCTGCCGCGGCCCGGCTGTCGGACCGCTACATCAACGACCGTTTCCTGCCGGACAAGGCCGTCGACCTCATCGACGAGGCCGGCGCCCGCATGCGCATCAAGCGCATGACCGCGCCGAAGGCGATCCAGGACGTCGACGACAAGATCGCCGAGGTCCGTCGCGCCAAGGAAGCCGCGATCGACGACCAGGACTTCGAGAAGGCCGCGTCCCTGCGCGACGACGAGCGCAAGCTCACCGACGAGCGCGCCGAGAAGGAGAAGCAGTGGCGCGCCGGTGAACTCGACGACGTCGCGGAGGTCGGCGAGGAGCAGATCGCCGAGGTGCTGGGCACCTGGACGGGCATCCCCGTGGTGCGGCTCACCGAGGAGGAGTCCACCCGGCTGCTCCACATGGAGGACGAGCTGCACAAGCGCATCATCGGGCAGGACGACGCGGTCAAGGCCGTCTCCCGGGCGATCCGCCGTACCCGTGCGGGTCTGAAGGACCCGAAGCGTCCCAGCGGTTCGTTCATCTTCGCTGGCCCGTCCGGCGTGGGTAAGACCGAGCTGTCGAAGGCGCTGGCGGAGTTCCTCTTCGGCGACGACGACTCGCTGATCCAGATCGACATGGGCGAGTTCCACGACAAGTTCACCGCCTCGCGCCTGTTCGGTGCACCTCCCGGATACGTCGGCTACGACGAGGGCGGCCAGCTGACCGAGAAGGTCCGCCGCAAGCCGTTCTCCGTGGTCCTGTTCGACGAGATCGAGAAGGCGCACTCGGAGATCTACAACACCCTGCTGCAGGTCCTCGAGGACGGTCGTCTCACCGACGGCCAGGGTCGCATGGTCGACTTCAAGAACACCGTGCTGATCTTCACCTCGAACCTGGGCACCAGGGACATCTCCAAGGCCGTGGGCATGGGCTTCACCGGCTCCGGTGAGACCGACGAGGACGCCCAGTACGACCGGATGAAGTCGAAGGTCAACGACGAGCTGAAGAAGCACTTCCGCCCGGAGTTCCTCAACCGTATCGACGACATCGTGGTCTTCCACCAGCTCACCCGCGAGCAGATCGTGCAGATGGTCGACCTGCTCACCGGCCGGGTGCGCAACGCCCTGTCGGAGAAGGACATGGGTCTGGAGATCTCCGAGGAGGCCAAGAGCCTGCTGGCCGTGCGTGGTTTCGACCCGGTGCTCGGTGCCCGTCCGCTGCGCAGGACGATCCAGCGCGAGATCGAGGACCACCTGTCGGAGAAGATCCTCTTCGGCGAGATCGGTGCCGGCGAGATCGTGACCGTGGACGTGGAGAACTGGGACGGCACCGGCAAGGGCGAGGGCGCGAAGTTCGTCTTCGGTTCCCGTCCGAAGCCGCTGCCCGAGATCGCCGCGGAACCGGCCGAGGAGGCGCAGGACGACGTCATCGACGCCGCGTCCGACGAGGACTCGCTGCCCGAGACGCAGGACGTCTCCGCCGGCGAACACCGCGAGTAACAGCAGACAGAACCGGCGCCGGGGTGCGGCGTCCGTCTACCGGGGTAACCGGTAGCGGGCGTCGGCCCCGGCGCCGGTCTGTGTCACGAGACCGTCGACGACGAGGGACGCCAGGGCGCGGGCACGCTGACCGGCGTCCTCGCTCGTGGCGTCGAAGTCGCCGGCGGGCACCTCCTCGGCGCCCTCGGCGCGCAGGATCGCCATGATGCGTCCGCGGACCTGCCGGTCGGTGCCCTCGAACTTCTGGACGCGTTTCTTCGCCGCGGCGGTGTCGGCGCTGCTGGGGGCGGGGCGTCCCAACGCGATCCAGCGGCAGCGGGCCGCGACGGGGCAGCGGTCGCACTGCGGGGAGCGGGCGGTGCACACCGTCGCCCCGAGTTCCATGAGCGAGGAGCACATGCCCAGCGCCTCCTGGTGCAGCTCCGGGGAGTGGTGGGGGTTGCCGTAGCCGCGTCGGCGCAGCCCCGGATCCTCGTCGACCCAGGGCATCAGGTCGGCGACGTCGGCGAGGTCACCGGCCTTCGCCGGGCCCTGCAGGAACTCCCCGCGCGCCAGGCGCCGGTGCACCCGCCGCACGTTCGTGTCGACGACGGGGACGGCGCGTCCGAAGGCGAAGGCGGCGACGGCGCGGGCGGTGTACTCGCCGATGCCCGGCAGGGCCAGCAGTTCGGCGACGGTGCCCGGCACCTCCCCGTCGTGGTCGTCGACGATGGCCCGGGCGCATTCGCGCAGGCGCAGTGCCCGTCGCGGGTAGCCCAGGTTCGCCCAGGCGCGCAGGATCTCGTCGGTCGGGGCCTCGGCCAGGTCCGCCGGGGTGGGCCAGCGCTCCAGCCACGCCTCCCACAGCGGGGCCACGCGGGCGACCGGGGTTTGCTGCGACATGATCTCGCTGAGCAGGACGGCCCACGGTGTGGTCCCGGGGTGTCGCCACGGCAGGTCGCGGGCGTTCTCGTGGAACCATCCGTTCAGCACGGATCCGAGGCTGGACTGCTCGGCCTCTGCGGCCTGCGCCGTTCCTGCCTTCTTCGTCGTGTCGTGCGTCTGTGCCGTGCCCACGGGATCCAACTGTGCCGCACCGGCGGGGCATCCGGCAAAAGGCGGTGGCACAATGGTTCGCATGACAAATGATGACTCGGCTCCGGCCCACCACACCAGCGACCCCTCCGGCCCCCTGGCCCCGCAGGAGGCCGTCGAGATGCTGATGGCCGGAAACCGTCGCTTCATGGACGAATCCTCCGCGCACCCGAACCAGGACCGCGGCCGGCGTGAACTGCTCACCGGCGGTCAGCGTCCCAACGCGGTGGTGCTGGCCTGCTCGGACTCGCGCGTGCCGGTGGAGATCGTGTTCGACCAGGGGCTCGGCGACATCTTCGTGATCCGTACCGCCGGCGAGATCACCGACCTGTCGGTGCTGGCGTCGCTGGAGTTCGCGGTCGTCTCGCTCGGTGTGCCGTTGGTCGTGGTGCTCGGCCACGAGAGCTGTGGTGCGGTCGCCGCCGCCCAGACCGCACTGGCGACCGGCAGCATGCCCCCCGGTTTCCAGCGGGTCCTGGTGGAGAAGGTCACCCCCTCGCTGCTGGCGGCACGTTCGCAGGGTGCGGACACCGGCGAGGACTTCGAGAAGCACCACGTGGTCGAGATCGCGAACCACATCGTGGACCGCTCCCCGGGGATCCTGCAGCGTCTGCGCGAGGGAAACTGCGGCGTGGTCGGCATGCGCTACCGCCTGTCGGACGGCCTGGCGGAGCCCGTCGCCACCTACGGCCTCGAGGTCGAGGGTGTGGACCCCACCGAGGTTCCCTGAGTCGTTCCGGCAGGGGATGTATTCCAGGGGACGTACTTCACGGGATGTACTTCACCGAGGCTAGCGGGGTGTCATGACACCGTGGCATCGTCGCCGCTGGTTACACTGGGCCTGTGACCCAGCACAACGACCCCCGACCTCTGCCCCCGGAAATCTACCAGCGCCGTCGCGTCGGCGCGGTCGTGGTGCTTGTGCTGGTCGTGGCGTTGCTGTGGTGGGTGGTCAGTTCGCTGACCGGCGGTGACGAGGGGCAGGACCAGGTCGCCCAGACCTCGCAGTCCTCGCAGAGCTCCGCGGCGTCGGAGGCCACGTCGGAGCCCTCGGAGTCTGAGCCCGCGAGCTCCTCCGAGTCGGCGGAACCGTCCTCCTCGGCGTCCGCTGACCCGTCGGCGTCCGCCGAGCCGACGGAGAGTTCGGCCGCGGGCGTCCCCGACGAGGTGGCCAACAAGGACACCTGTGAACTCGACGACCTGCAGCTCACGGTGCGCCCCGGTGCACCGACGTTCCGGGACGGTCAGCAGCCGAACTTCTTCCTGGAGGTCAACAACCCCACCAAGGGCGACTGCGACATCGACCTGGGGGACAACGAGCTGAGGTTCGAGGTCTTCACCATGGACTCCGGTTACACGCGGGTGTGGGGCGACACCGACTGCAACGCGCCCACCTCGACCGGCCGGCTGCGCCTGGACCCGGGTCAGTCCCGCACCTACGAGATGACCGCCTGGTCGCGCACCAGCTCCTCACCGGACTCCTGCGAGAACCGCGAGGCCGTCGGCAACGGTGCCTACATGCTCTACGGCCACATCGGGGAGAAGACCTCGGAGTCGGAGACCTTCAACCTCGCATGACCCCGATCTTCGCCACGGCCTCCTGGACGGTGCCGACGGCGATGATCTTCAGCCCCTTCGGTGGCGTGGCACGGTCCGACCCGCGGGTGGAGTCCGGGACGACGGCGGTGGTGAACCCCAGCCGCCGGGCCTCGGCCAGGCGCTGACGCAGGTCGGGGACGCGCCGCACCTCGCCGCCGAGCCCGACCTCACCCACGGCGACGAGCCCGGTGGGCAGTGCCGTTCCGGAAGCGGTGGAGGCCATCGCCAGGGCGAGGGCGAGGTCGGCACCTGGTTCGTTGATCTTCATCCCGCCGACGGTGGCGGCGTAGACTTCGTGACCCATCAGGTCCACCCCGGCCCGTTTGGCGAGTACGGCCAGCACCACGGCCACGCGGCTGGCGTCGATACCGGTGACGACCCTGCGCGGGGTGTGCATCTGGGTCTCCAGGGCGAGGGTCTGGATCTCGCCGAGCATGGGGCGGCGGCCGTCCATCAGCACGGTCACCGCCGTCCCGGCGACAGGGTCGTCCCGGTGGTGCAGGAACAGTCCGGACGGGTCGGCGACCTCGCGGATGCCCTCGGCGGTCTGCTCGAAGCAGCCGACCTCGTCGGTGGCGCCGAAACGGTTCTTCTGGCCGCGCAGGAAGCGCAGGGAACTGTGGCGGTCGCCCTCGAAATTCAGCACCGCGTCCACAAGGTGCTCCACGGTGCGGGGCCCGGCGACGTTGCCGTCCTTGGTGACGTGGCCGACCAGCAGGACGGGGACACCGGTGGACTTCGCCAGGGTGGTCAGCGTGGCGGCGACCGCGCGGGTCTGGGCCACGCCGCCGGCGACACCCTCCACGCCCGAGGCGTTGAGGGTCTGCAGGGAGTCGACGATGACCAGTTCCGGCTGCACGGCGTCGATCTGGCCCAGTGCGGTCTCCAGGTCGTGCTCGGCGGCGAGGAACAGCGAGTCCGAGAGCGCGCCGGTGCGTTCGGCGCGGTGGCGTACCTGCCCCACGGACTCCTCGGCGGTGATGTAGAGGACGCTGCGGTCCTGGCGCGCCCAGCGGTTGGCGACCTCCAGCAGCAGCGTGGACTTGCCCACCCCGGGTTCGCCGGCGAGCAGGACCGCGCTGCCGGGGACCACGCCACCACCGAGCACCCGGTCGAGTTCGCCGATGCCGCTGGGACGGTGGTTGGCGATCGTCGGGTCGATGTCGGTGACCGCCTTCGCAGGGGAGGTCGGGGTCAGCCCCGTGGCGCGTGCCCCGCCGGTGCCACCGGCACCGCCGCCGGCGGGGAACACGGCGTCCATCGTCCCCCACTCCTGGCAGGAGGGGCACCGGCCCACCCACTTCGACACCTGGTGGCCGCAGGACGTGCAGGCGTAGGTGCTGCGGGACTTTTTCGGTGCGGTCTTCGTGGCCATGCTCCACACACTAGTACCGGGCACGGACATGAAAAACGCGCCTTCCCCCGTGGCAGGGGAAGACGCGTTCGGCTTGCGGCGAACTAGCCGGAAACTAGCCGATGTCGGCGCCCTCGTGGTCGCCGTCGATGGTGTCGGTGCCCTCGCGGGTCACGCCGTCCTGGTGGCGGTTGGTGTGGCCGGCCTCGGCGTACCAGGCGGTGATGGGGGCGTTGATCTCGAGGTCGCCGTTGCTGAACTCGAAGGTCACGACGCGGGCGGCGCCGGTGTAGAAGTTCTCGCCCTCGACCGTGGTCTCCAGGTACTCGACGCAGCCGGCGTCGGCGTCCTCCGGGTTCATGTCCGAGATCGCGGCCTCGGAGTCGGCCACCACGGAGCAGTCGGGGGAGACGGTGACGTTGCCGCCGATGTCCAGGGTGGCGTCCTGCACGGAGACGCGCTCCAGGGTGATGTCGTTGCCCTCGACGCCCTGGTTGGCGAGGTTGAACTTCAGTGCGACGGAGTTGTCCTCCTGGGTGATCAGGGTGACGTCCCGCACGGCGGCGTCCCCGAGGTCACCGTCCGTGCCGTTGACGGCGGCCACCTGGTTCGCGGTCTGGGAGATCTGGCCCGCGCCACAGGCGGTCAGGGCCAGGGCCGCGCAACCGGCGGTGACGGCGAGCAGCCGACGCGCGGCGGGCTTCCGGTTCTTCACTGTTGTTCTCCTCCATCTGAGGCCCGTTTCGGGGGGCCGTCAACTGCAGATGATATGTCCCGGCACGTGTCACGGTGACGGGTCTCGTCGAGTCCACATTAACCTGTGTGGGGGCTGGACACATAGTCGGAGGATTCACCTAGGGGTGGCGTGCAGGGTGGGGTGCAGGGCGGGGTGCCCGTGACGGGCGGGGTTGAGCAGCAGGGTGCTAAACTGGCTCGTCATGGAGTTCAACATCGGGGACGTCGTCGTTTACCCCCACCACGGTGCCGCAGTGATCGAGGGAATTGAGCAGCGCGTTTTCAAGGGGGAGCCGGTCGACTACCTCGTGCTCCGGGTGAACCAGGGGGACCTGCTCGTCCGGGTGCCCGCGGCGAACGCCGAGACCGTCGGTGTGCGCGACGTGGTGGGCGAGGAGGGGCTGCTGAAGGTCTTCTCCGTCCTGCGTGAGACGGACGTCGAGGAGGCGGGCAACTGGTCCCGCCGCTACAAGGCCAACCAGGAGCGTCTGGCCTCCGGCGACGTGAACCGGGTGGCCGAGGTCGTGCGCGACCTGTGGCGTCGCGACCAGGACCGTGGCCTGTCCGCCGGCGAGAAGCGCATGCTGGCCAAGGCCCGCCTGGTGCTCGTCGGAGAGCTCGCCCTCGCCGAGGGCGTCGACGACAAGAAGGCGGACGACACGGTGCGCCGGATGGAGGAGACCATCGTGCGCCACCGTGAGGAGTCCGCGGCCCGCCGTGCCGCAGGCGTCGGGGAGGACGAGGCACCGCAGTCCGTCGACCTCGACGATGAGCTCGGCGAAGACGAGGACTGACGCCGGTGGCGGGAGCAGCGGGAGCCCCCGGGGGACGCAGCGGTGACGGTGTCGACGGTGTCGGCAGCGTCGAGCGGGTCTTCGCCGTGGTTGCTGCCGCCGGCAGCGGCAACCGGTTGGGGGAGGTGCTGCCCAAGGCGTTCGTCGAGGTCGACGGGCGCACGATCCTGGAGCGTTGCCTGGACGGGCTGGCCGCCTCACAGGCCGTGGGCCACACCGTGGTGACGGTGTCCAGCGACATGCTCGAACACACCCGCGACCTGGTGGCCGCCCAGTCCGGGCTGTGGGGACCGATGGATGTCTCCGTGGTCCTCGGGGGAGCCGACCGCGCCGACTCCGTGCGCGCCGGACTCGAGTCCGTCCACGCCCTGGTAGGCGATGCGGGTCAGGATGCAGGGCTCGACGGCGGCTCCGCCTGTGCCGAGCTCGGTGAGGTTCCTACAGGGTTCCTCGTCGCCGTTCACGATGCCGCCCGGTGCCTGACCCCGCCGGACATGATCCGCGCCACCGTCGCCGTCGCCGCCGAGGGCGTGGAGGACGGCACCTGGGCCGGCGTGGTCCCCGTCCTGCCCGTGACCGACACGGTCAAGGTGGTGGAGACCGTCTCCGGTGGGGCCGTGGACGGTGCGGAGGTCATCCGCTCCACCCCGGAGCGCCGCGTGCTGCGCGCCGCACAGACCCCCCAGGTCTTCGCCCTCGACCGGCTGATCGCGGCCAACCGCATGCAGCAGGCGCGGGAGGAGCTGGACTCGGCGCACCCGACGGGCAACCCGCCGTCCGACCTCGCGCCGGCGGCGGTGACCGACGACTCCTCGCTGATGGAGATGGCCGGTGAGACCGTCGCCGCCGTGGCCGGGGATGAGCGCGCCTTCAAGATCACCCTGCCGGAGGACCTGGAACGCGCCCACCGCGCTGTGGGCAACGGGGGAGTGGCGTGATCGTCCCGCGTGTCGGTGTGGCCACCGACGCCCACCAGGTGGAGGCCGGCAAGCCGTGCTGGATGGCGGGCCTGCTGTTCGAGGGGGCCGACGGGTGCGAGGGGCACTCCGACGGCGACGTGGTCGCCCACGCCGTCGTCGACGCCCTGCTGTCGGCGTCCGGCCTCGGCGACCTCGGCTCCTTCGTGGGTGTGGGACGCCAGGAGTACGCCGGGGTCACCGGTGCCCGTCTTCTCACCGAGTGCCGGGAGTTGCTGGCGTCCCACGGGTTCACGATCGGCAACGCCGCGGTGCAGATGATCGGCAACCGCCCGAAGATGGGTCCGCGCCGGCTCGAGGCGCAGCGGGTGCTCTCCGACCTCCTCGGTGCGCCGGTGAGCGTGTCCGCCACCACCACCGACCACCTGGGGTTCACCGGTCGTGGCGAGGGCGTCGCGGCCGTGGCGACCGCCGTGGTGTGGCAGGACGCGGCGGCCGTGGGGGTCTGAACGGTCTTCTGACCGGGGGAAGTGCCGACCGCGGGGGCCGGCGCGCATCCGCTGACGGTAGGCGGGGATACCGCCGATGGGGTACGCGAGTGACTGCGTAGGAGGGATTCGGCACCGGCCTGCGTCGACGAGACTTGGGAGCACGTTGTTGAACGGCAGACGCCCCGGATGACCCCGGGGAGCAGGACCGCCGTGAACACCGCGACACCGCAACTGTTCCCAGTCCCCGGGAAGCACCCCGGGAAAGGAGACCATCATGGCCACCCGAGTTCCCGAACCCACCTCCACCCCCGACGGCCCCGCCTACGAGGGCCGCCTGCTCGACCGCCCCGACGAGGAGGTCGTCGACCAGGGCGTCGGATTCGACCTGCGCACCCTGATGAGCCGTCGGGTGTTCATCGGGGCCGGCGTCGCCGGCGCCGGTGCCGTCGCACTGGCCGCCTGCTCGGACGGCTCCGGTTCGTCCTCCAGCGGGGTCACCACCACCGCGGGCAGTGTCGACACCGCCGACCTGCCGGACGCAGAGATCCCCGACGAGACCGCCGGGCCCTACCCGGCCGACGGGTCCAACGGACCGGACGTCCTGCAGGAGTCCGGCATCGTGCGCAGCGACATCCGCTCCAGCATCGGTGCCGACGACCCCGTGGACGGCGTCCCGTTGGAGTTCACCTTCACCATCACCGACATGGACAACGACGACGCACCGTTCGCCGACGTCGCCGTCTACGCCTGGCACTGCGACGCCCAGGGGCAGTACTCGATGTACTCCGAGGGCGTCGAGGACGAGACGTGGCTGCGCGGCGTGCAGGTCGCCGACGCCGACGGCACGGTCACCTTCACCTCCGTGATGCCCGGCTGCTACACCGGCCGCTGGACCCACATCCACTTCGAGGTCTACCCGGACGTCGACTCCATCGACGACTCCGCCAACGCGATCGCCACCTCCCAGATGGCCTTCCCGGAGGACGTCCTCACCGACGTCTACGAGCTGGACACCTACGACGGCTCGTCGAGCAACCTCTCGCAGATCACCCTGGACTCCGACAACGTCTTCGGGGAGGACAGCGCCGCCCTGCAGATGGCGACGATCTCCGGCGACGTGGACTCCGGCTACATCTCCTCGCTCACCGTGCGCGTGGACACCACCACCGAACCGACCGGCGGCGACGCACCCGGCGGTGGTGGCGGCGAGGGTGGCCCCGGCGGCGAGGGCGGCGAGCCGCCCAGCGGCGGCATGCCGGACGGCGAGATGCCGGACGGTGCCCCCGACGCCGCGTCCGACGCGACCGCGTCCTGACGCCCCAGAACACACCCCAGAACACACCGCTAGAACCCACCTAAGGAGTACGTCATGCTACAGAACCTCACCGGAATGCACGCCCTGGTCATCCTGGCCGTCGTCCTGCTGCTCTTCGGGGCAGCGAAGCTCCCCGCCCTGGCCAAGAGCCTCGGCCAGTCCGTCCGGATCCTGAAGACCGAGGCGTCTGACCCTGCGCCCGCGGCGGCAACCGCTACCGCGCCCGCGGTACCTGCCGCAGCAGCCACCGAGGACGTCGCCGCAGCGCCCACCGCGCAGGCACCCACGATCCACACCGTGAACACCGTCGACGACCTGGACGGCGTGAACGGCCTGAACGGTGCAGAGAGGAAGCTCACGTCATGACGTCCGCGACCGCAGGACCGGCCGGCATGCCGCTGTCCGGCCACCTGCTCGAAGGACGCAGGAGGCTCACCCGCGTCGCGGCGGCCCTCGTGGTCGCGGCCGTCATCGCCTACCTGCTTTCCGACCAGGTGCTGGAGGTGCTGCGCGCGCCGGTGGTCGACATCGCGCAGACCCGCGCCGCAGCCATTAACTACGACAGCATCACCGGCGCCTTCGACCTGAAACTCCGCATCGCCCTGTTCGGCGGTATCGCCCTGTCGAGTCCGGTCTGGCTCTACCAGATCCTGGCCTACGTGGCCCCCGCGCTGACCCGCCGGGAGAAGCGCTACGCCTTCGGTTTCCTCGGCGCGGTGATCCCCCTGTTCGTCGCCGGGTGCGCCGCCGGTGTGGCGGTGTTCCCCCGCATCGTCGAACTGCTCGCCAGCTTCGCCTCCGCCGACGACAGCACCCTGCTGCAGGCGTCCTACTACTTCGACTTCGTTCTCAAACTCGTCCTGGCCGCCGGTGTGGCGTTCACGTTCCCCGCCTTCATCGTGGTCCTCAACTTCATGGGCGTGCTGTCGGCCCGCACCATCGCCCGCAGCTGGCGGGGGATCACCATCAGCATCGTGGTCTTCAGCGCCCTGGTCACCCCGGCGGCCGACCTGCTGTCGATGTTCTTGATCGCCGTCCCGATGGCGGTGCTGTTCGGGATCTCGCTGGCCATCGCCTGGATCCACGACCGACGGCACCGTACCGACGCTCCCGACTGGGCGGATCTCGCAGAGCAGGACGACCAGCAGGCAAGCACCCGGACAAGCACCCTGGAAGGAGTGTCCTGACATGTTCGGTCTCACCATCGAGAAGATCATCGTGATCGGCGTCGTGGCCGCGATCATCATCGGCCCGCAGCGGCTGCCGCTCTACGCGGAGAAACTCGCCACCTTCATCAGGAACTTCCGCAGCTTCACCGACTCGACGAGACGCCGCGCGGAGGAGGAGCTGGGCGTCCCCGTCGCCGCGATGGACCCCAAGACGTGGAACACCCAGTTCCGAGCCTACGATCCGCGCAGGATCGTGCGCGACGCCCTGAACGGTGACGGCACCGCGGGTCCTGCCACAGCACCGGACGCCGCCCCGGACGCAGTAGCGTCCTCCCCGGAGACGGGCCGCGAACCCGAACCGGAACCGGCGCAGCAACAGGAGCCGGTGCAGGAGTACCGGGAGCGCTGGGTCGTGGTCGGCGGATCCTCCGGACACCCGATCCGCCGCCGGATCGTCGAACCGGTCCCGCCCGTCACCGACGTGCAGGACGATGCGCAGGACGTGCAGGACGATGCGCAGGACGCTCCGGCCGCAGCGGCGGCCCCTGCGCCGGCCGCACCCTGAGCGTCGCGGATCGCCCCGATACTGCACAATGGCCTCATGACCCAGGCAGAACCCCACCCCCCGACCCCCACCGAGCGTCCGGCATGGATCCCGGTGTGGGTCGGGGATCTGGCGGTCATCGCACTGATCCTCGCCTCCGTCGCCGTACCCGGCCCGGGCCCCGGACCCGCCGGGCCGGGCGGGGGGATGCCCGACCACCGCCTCGACCTCGTCGTCACCGGGGCCGCGGTGCTGGCGGCGGCATTGATGCCGCTGCGTCGACGGTGGCCGCTGCCGGTGCTCGCCGTCTGCCTGGCGGTGTACGTGGGAACCGTCCTGCTCGGGGTGCCCGCACTGGGCCCCGGCATCGCCGCGATCGTCGCCGCCTTCGCCGCGGCCACCAGCGTCCCGCGTCCGGTGGCTCTGGGCTGCGGGGCGACGGGCGCGATCCTGGTGGCCGTGCTGAGCCTGTTCACCAACGACCGGCTGACCCTGGACCCGCAGGTCTTCCAGATCGCCGCGGGCATCGCCATCGCCACCGCGCTGGGGGACAGTGCGCGCTCCCGGCGTGAGTACGCCCGGGCGGCCACCGAGCGCGCCGAGCGGGCCGAGCAGACCCGCGAGGCCGAGGCACGGCGCAGGGTGGCCGAGGAGCGGCTGCGCATCGCCCAGGACCTGCACGACACGGTAGCGCACCGGATCTCGGTGATCAGCCTGAACGCCGGGGTGGCGTCCAGCTCGCTGGACACCCGGCCCGACAAGGCGCGCGAGTCACTCGGCACGATCCGTGAGGCCGCGCGTGAGGTGCTCGGCGACATCGGTGTGCTCCTGCGCTACCTGCGCGCCGGGGACGCCGGCGGTGCCGGTGCCGGGGCAGGGGACACCGGCGGCGGGTCCGTCCAGCTCCCGCAGCCGGGTGTGGCGGACCTGGACGACCTGGTCGCCTCCATCGCCGGGGCGGGGCTCACGGTGCACCGCTCCACCGACGGCGACCTGGCCGGACTCGACGACACCACCGGACGGGTGGTCTACCGCGTGGTGCAGGAGGGCCTGACCAACGCGCACAAGCACGGTTCGGGCAACACCGCCGAGCTTGCGACCAGCATCGCGAGCGTCCAGGACCGTCGCGTGGTGTCGGTGCGGGTCAGCAACCCGGTCTCCGAGGACGGACGCAACCAGCCGGACGCCCCGCACGGGTTCCTGGGCCTCACCGGGCTGCGCGAGCGTGTGGCCGCCGTGGGCGGGGCGGTCACCGCCGTAGAATCGGACGGGACATTCACGCTCACCGCCGAACTACCACTTCCCCGGGAGGAACATCCGTGACCACCGTGCTCGTCGTCGACGACCAGGTCCTGATCCGTCAGGCCGTCGTCGACATCCTGTCCAGCGCACCGGACACCGAGGTGGTCGGTGCCGCGTCCGACGGTCTGGAGGCGGTGTCCATGACCGCCGAACTGCACCCGGACGTGGTGCTGATGGACATCCGCATGCCCCGCCTCGACGGCATCGAGGCCACCGGGCGGATCTGCTCGGAGCCGGGCAACGCCGACAGCCGCGTGCTGATCCTCACGACCTTCGAGGAGGACGAGTACGTGGTCGCCGCCCTGCGCGCGGGGGCCAGCGGCTTCATCGGCAAGGGTGCCGAACCCGACGAGATCATCCGCGCGGTGCACTCGGTGGCGGACGGGGACGCGTTGTTGTCGCCCACGGCGACACGCAGCCTGATCGCCCGCTACGTCCAGTCCCCGGAACCGCGTCCCGCGGTCTCCGAGGAGGCCGCCGGACGCCTGGGGCTGCTGACCGAGCGCGAGCGTGAGGTGCTGCAGCTGGTGGGCAGGGGGTTGTCGAACCAGCAGATCGCCGAGGAGTTCTTCATCTCCCCGCACACGGCGAAGACCCACGTGAACCGGATCATGACCAAGATCCACGCCCACGACCGGGCCCAGCTGGTGATCCTCGCCTACGAGGGTGGGCTGCTGGTCCCCGGGGAGTAGTTCGCGGCTTAGTTCGCGGATTAGCTCGCGAAGGTCACCGGGACCGCGGCGACGTCCTCGAAGGGCGGCTGCGAGGAGTGGTCGGTGATCAGCTTCAGCGAGCAGGAGTCCGTGGTGCAGTCCACGGAGCCGTCCTCGTTGGTGGCCTGGACCGTGAGGTCGAACTCGGCGTTGCCCTCGGCGTCGTAGGTGGCGGTGCCGCCCTCCTCGCCCTCGGGGACCACCCGTGCCCACTCCTCCATGGAGCCCGCGTAGGTGCCCGGGTCGGCGCTGGCACCGTCGGTGGTGCCGACGGCCACGTAGTAGCTGTTGGCGGTGTCGAGACCCTCCAGGGTGACGGTGACCGTGTCGCCGTCGGAGAGATCGTCGGCCTTGTCCACGGTCAGCGGGCCGTCCGAGGCGCCTGAATCCTCCGCCTCATCTGCGCTGTCTGTGGCGCTGGCGTCGGAGCTGCTCGAGCTGTCAGAGCTGTCGGAGTCGTCGGAGCAGGCCGTGACGCCGAGGGCGAGGGAGGCTGCGGCGGCCAGGGCGGCCGCACCCCGCAGCGAACGGGTGGTGCGAAGGGACATGGGGGCTCTCCGAAACGTGTTGGGCGGCGTAAGTGTACTGAGCCGACCCTATCAAAGCGTCCGGACGCAGGGGGCCCGTCCGGGGACCCCCGGGCGCCAGATCACATCCGGATGGTGGACTCCACCGCGCCGAGCCCGTCGACCTCGATGCGCACCACGTCCCCGTCGGCCAGGAACCGTCCGGAACCTGCACCCACGCCCTCGGGTGTGCCCGTGACGATCACGTCGCCGGGCTCCAACGTGGCGAAGTTGGAGATGTAGCGCACCAGGTCCACCGGGGGGAACACCAGGTCGGCGGTGGAGTGTTCCTGGCGCAGGTCACCGTTGACCCAGGTGCGCAGCACCGCGCCCTCGGCCACCGGGTCGTAGTCGTCGGCGACGGTCAGCCACGGGCCGAAGGCGGAGGAGCGGTCCAGGTTCTTGCCCTGCAGCCACTGCTGGGTGCGGTACTGCCAGTCGCGCTGGGAGAAGTCGTTCATCACCGCGTAGCCGCCGATCGCGGCGCGGGCCTCCGCCGCGGTCGCCCCGCCCTGGGCACCGGGCAGCCGCGAGCCGATGACCACGGCGAGCTCACCCTCGTAGTCGGCCTTTTCCGTCATGCCTTCCGGCACGGTCACCTCGGCATACGGTGCGGTCAGCGCCGAGGGGTACTTCACGAACAGGGTCGGGTGGTCGGGGATGGGGTGGCCCATCTCCTCGATGTGCTCGCGGTAGTTCAGGCCCACGCAGAAGATCTTCGACGGAGAGGGGACCACCGGCAGCAGGTCGGCGAAGGGCACGGTGACCTCGTCGCCGTCGCGGCGCAGTCCGGCCTCCACCGCGCCGCGGATGCCGGAGGAACTGCCCGTGGCGCTGCCGGTGAGCAGTGCGCCGAGCCCGCGGCGGTCCACGATGCGTCCGGTCACCCCACCCCCGTTCGGTGCGTCGTCGACCCCGTCGACCTGGATGGTGCATCGCGAACCGTCGATCCGGACCGTCGCAAGTTTCATGGGGCCCCCCCGTCTAGACTGTCTGTTGTGACTCTGCGATTCTTCGACACCGCGACCCGTGAACTCCACGACTTCGTTCCGCTGCAGGAGGGGCATGCCTCGGTGTACCTGTGTGGTGCGACCGTGCAGTCCGTCCCGCACATCGGTCATGTGCGCTCCGGCGTGGCATTCGACGTCCTGCGCAACTGGCTCGAGGCCAAGGGGCTGGACGTTGCGTTCGTGCGCAATGTTACAGACATCGACGACAAGATCCTCAGCAAGTCCGCCGAGAACGGTCGGCCCTGGTGGGAGTGGGCCGCCACCCACGAGCGCGAGTTCACCCGCGCCTACGACCTGCTCGGCGTGGCCGCCCCGTCCGTCGAACCCCGCGCGACCGGGCATGTCCCGGAGATGATCGCCTACATCCAGCGCATCATCGACGCCGGGATGGCCTACGCCAGTGAGGACGGCTCGGTGTACTGCCGCACCGCGCAGGTGCCCGGGTACGGCTTCCTGTCCCACCAGAAGCTCGACGAGCTCGACCAGGGGGAGGACGCCGCACCGGGCAAGGAGGACCCGCGCGATTTCGCCATGTGGAAGGCCGCGAAACCCGGCGAGCCCGGGTGGGACACCCCGTGGGGCTTCGGGCGCCCCGGCTGGCACATCGAGTGCTCGGCGATGTCGCGCAAGTACCTCGGCGCGCGGTTCGACATCCACGCCGGCGGCATGGACCTGCAGTTCCCGCACCACGAGAACGAGGCCGCCCAGGCGCATGCCGCGGGCGACGAGTTCGCCAACCTGTGGATGCACAACGGGTGGGTGACGATGTCGGGCGAGAAGATGTCGAAGTCGCTGGGCAACGTGCTCTCGGTGCCGAACATCCTCACCCTGGTGCGTCCGATCGAGCTGCGCTACTACCTCGGCTCGGCGCACTACCGCTCCATGCTGGAGTACTCCGAGTCCGCGTTGCAGGAGGCCGCCGCCGGTTTCCGACGTATCGAGAAGTTCCTGACCCGCGCGGTCGAGGTCCTCGGCACGGTGGAGACCGGCACCTGGCTGCCGGCGTTCGAGGAGGCGTTGGACGACGACCTGGCCGTCCCGCAGGCGCTCGCCGTCGTCCACGACGCGGTACGGGCGGGCAACAAGGCCCTGGAGTCCGGCGACCGTGCCCAGCTCGCCGAGATTGCCGGCGCCGTGCGCGCGATGGTCGGTGTGCTGGGTGTGGACCCGCTGTCGGCGACGTGGTCCGGGCCCACCGCCCAGGGCCGTGGCCAGGGGATCGGCGCCGGTTCGTCGGACGCGGCGACGGTGGCGTTGGACGTCCTGGTGAAGGCGGAGCTGGAACGGCGTGCCTCGGCGAAGGCGGAGAAGGACTACGCGACCGCCGACGAGGTGCGCGACCGGCTGAAGGCCGCCGGCGTGGCCGTCACCGACACCGCCGACGGGGCGACCTGGTCGCTGGGGTAGTAAGCAGGGCACGGGCCCGCGCGGCGTCCGCTCCGTTGTCTCGCGTCAGTTCCCAATCCGATTCGGTTCTCCCAGGACACTCGCGGTGACCGAATCGGCTTGGGTTCGTACATTCGCTCCGGGGAAGAGGCGCGCCTACCGCTCCATCAGCCGTGTGCCCTTGAGTTCCGGCAGCGCGAGCGCGGCCACGGCCGCCACCGCGAAGGCCACCCCGAACAGGGCGAACAGTACCGGCATCCCACCGAAGACCAGCAGCGGCGGCACGATCAGCGGGGCGAGGATCGAGGCGAGCCGTCCGAAGCCGGTCGCCGCACCAGTGCCTCTCGCTCTCATGGTGGTGGGGTAGAGCTCCGGCCCGATGGCGTACAGCGCACCCCACGCACCCAGGTTGAAGAACGACAGCAGACAACCCGCGGCGATGATCTGCCACTCCACCCCGGCGAAACCGTAGAGCCCCGCGGCCACGGCCGAGCCGGCGAGGAACGCGGCCAGTGTCGTCCTGCGCCCCCAACGTTCGATGAGGAAGGCCGACACCGCGTACCCCGGCAGCTGCGCCAGCGTGATGACCAGGGTGAAGGTGAAGGACTTCACCAGCGTGTAGCCCTGGTCCACCAGGATCGACGGGATCCAGGTGAACGCGCCGTAGTAGCTCAGGTTGATGCAGAACCAGATCGTCCACAGCGCGGTGGTGCGTGAGCGCAGCGCCGGCGACCAGATGCCGGACGCTGCGGCGTCGGAGGCGTCGGAGGCGTCGGACGCCCCGGCGCCAGCCGCGCCGCCTGCGGCGTCCGGTGCGTCCTGCGCCTGTTCGCCCTGCGTACGCAGGCTGAACTTGGCCGGCTCGGACTCCTCGAAGCCGACGACGATCCGCTCGGCCTCCTCGTGGCGGCCCTTCGACTCCAGGAAGCGCACGGACTCCGGCAGCGACATGCGCACGTACAGGGCGTAGAACGCCGGCACCATGCCGAGCGCCAGCGCCCACCGCCACCCGTTGTCGCTCAACGGGATGATGAACGCGCCGATCACCGCGGCGGCCAGCCAGCCCACGGCCCAGAACGCCTCCAGCACCACGACCATGCGTCCCCGGACCCTGCGCGGCGCGAACTCGGAGACCAGGGTGGACGCCACCGGCAGCTCCGCGCCCAGCCCCAGGCCCACCACCACGCGTAACGCGATGAGCACCGCCAGGCCACCGGCCAGGGCGGACGCCCCGGTCGCCAGCCCGTAGACCAGCAGGGTGGCGGCGAAGACGTTGCGTCGGCCGAAGCGGTCGGCGAGCAGCCCACCGAAGGTCGCGCCTAAGGCCATGCCGATGAAGCCGGCGGACGCCAGCCACGAGGTCTCCGTGTGGCTCAGCCCCCAGTGCGTGGTCAGGGCGGCCATGATGAAGCCGATCAGGCCCACGTCCATCGCGTCCAACGCCCACCCGATGCCGGACCCGCCCAGCAGTTTCACGTGCCTGCGGGTCACCGGCAGGGCGTCGAGACGTTCGGTACGGGACAGGCTCGTGCCCACGGGATCCGGAGGGGTCATAACCAGCAGAGGATACCGTGCGGACACGGCGTTGTGAACAGGGGGAACGCGCGGGGTAGTCTGGTCGCCATGGCAGGAAACGACAAGCGCCGCGGCGCGGTACGGAAGACGGCGCGCAAGGGCTCCGACAAGGGCTCGGGCGGCACCAGGCGACGGGGACTCGCCGGCAAGGGGCCCACCCCCAAGGCCGAGGACCGCGTCTACCACGCGAAGTACAAGGCGAAGAAGACCAAGGAACGGCACGACTCCGGGCGTCAGCGCCCCAGGGACGCCGACGACCAGCCGGAGCTCGTCGTCGGACGTAACCCGGTGATCGAGTGCCTGCGGGCGGACGCACCGGCGACCGCCCTGTACGTCGCCGTGGGCACCGGCAACGACGACCGCCTCTCCGAGGCGGTGCACACCTGTGCCGAGCGTGGCATCGCCGTGCTCGAGGTCAGCCGCGACGAACTGGACCGCATGACCGGAAACGGCATGCACCAGGGCATCGGGCTGCAGGTGCCGCCGTACAAGTACGCCGAGGTCGAAGACCTCATCGAGGCCGCGCAGACCTCCGGGCGTCCCGGCATGATCGTGGTGCTCGACAACATCACCGACCCGCGCAACCTGGGTGCGGTCATCCGCTCGGTCGCCGCCTTCGGTGGCCACGGTGTGGTCATCCCGGAGCGCCGGTCGGCGTCGGTGACCGCGGTGGCGTGGCGCACGTCCGCCGGTACCGCCGCACGTCTGCCCGTGGCCCGGGCGACGAACCTGGTGCGCTCGCTGAAGCAGCTCCAGCAGTCCGGCTACCAGGTCGTGGGCCTGGACGCCGGCGGCAAGCACACGCTCGACACCTACGACGGGACGACCCCGGTCGTGGTCGTGGTCGGTTCCGAGGGCAAGGGACTGTCGCGTCTGGTGGGGGAGACCTGCGACGACATCCTCTCGATCCCGATGGCCGGACGGGTGGAGTCGCTCAACGCCTCCGTCGCCGCCGGTGTGGTGCTCAGCGAGTTCGCCCGCCAGCGCCGGGTCGGGTAGCTCGGTTCATTCCGGTTAGCTCCGGGGCGTGAGGGGTCAAGGTGTTCCCACCTTGACCCCTCAGGTCGTCCAGGAGCCCCGAAAGCGACCTGAGGGCTCAGGGTGCCGCATGGTGGGGGTCGGCGACCTCCCCGGTGGAGCCCGGTACGGCACCCACGGCGGATCCCTTGCGCGCGGTCTCGTCGCGGACGGCCCGCCGGCCCCGGGCCCACCCGATGGTCCGGCACGCCAGGTAGATCACGAAGCTGATCGTGGTCACGAAGGGGCTCACCGGCAGCCCCGGCGCCAGCGACAGCACCAGCCCGCCGGCCGAGGCCGTGGTGGCGAAGATCGCGGACAGCACGACCGCCAGCAGGGGGTTCGAGGTCACCCGCACCGCCGCGGCACCCGGGGTGATCAGCAGAGCGAGCAGCAGCAGCGCGCCCACGATCTGCACGCCCTGGGAGGCGACGATGCCGATGAGCACGGCGAAGGCGGCGGCCAGCAGCTTCACCGGCACACCGGAGGCCGCGGCCATCACCGGGTCCACCGTGGCGAACAGCAGGGGACGCCACAGCACCGCGACGGCCGCGGCCACCAGCACCGACATCAACGCCAGGATACCCAGTGAGGCGCCGGAGACCCCCACGATCTGCCCGGTGAGCAGGGCGTAGGCCTCGGAGGTGCGCCCGGGGTACAGGTAGATGAACAGCACGGACAGGCCCATGCCGAAGGCGAGGACCACACCGACGGTGGCGTCCTGCTCCTTCAGCCCCAGCAACGCCAGGACCACGGCGGCCAGCACGGCACCGAGGACCGCGCCGGTGGTCACGCTCACGCCGAACAGCAGGGCCGCGGCGGCTCCCATCAGGGCGAGCTCGCCGGTGGCGTGGGCGGCGAAGCTCATGCGGCGCATCACGATCAGCGGTGCCAGTGCACCGGACACCAGTCCGAGCAGCAGCGAGGCGAGCAGGGCGTTCTGGACGAAGTCGACCTGCAGCAGGTCCCAGGTACTCACACGACCACCATCCGTCCGTTGACCTCGGCGACGTCGACGTGCGTGCCGTAGAGGCGGGAGAGCACCGGGCCGGTCATGACCTCGTCCACGGCACCCGTGACGTGTCCGTCGGGCCCGAGGTAGAGGATGCGGTCGGTCACGCCGAGCACCGGGTTGATGCTGTGGGTGACGAAGACGACGGCGGTGCCGTGTTCCCGTCGTCGCCGGTCGAGCAGGTCGACGGCGGAGCGTTGGGCCGAGAGGTCGAGGCTGAGCAGCGGTTCGTCGCACAGCAGCAGTTGCGGGTCGGTGGCCATGGCCTGGGCCTGGCGGACGAGCTGCTGCTGCCCGCCGGACAGCGTGCCCACCCGACGGTCCGCCAGGCCGGACGCACCGACCTCGGCGAGGGCGGCGTCGATGGTGGCGCGGTGGGGGCGTCGGCGCGACATCACCCCGTGCTCGATCGAGAGCCCGACGAGGTCGCGGACCCGGATCGGCAGGTCGGCGTCGAACATGCGCTGCTGCGGGATGAACCCGACCCGCTCCGGGGCGTTGACGCTGCCGGAGGTCAGGGCGCGGGTGCCGAGCACCGCGTTGAGCAGGGTGGACTTGCCCACTCCGTTGGGGCCGAGCACGGTGAGGAACTCCCCGGGCTCGACGGTCAGGTCCAGGTCGTGCCACAACGGGTCGACGCTGGCACCGGTGAAGGTCAGGGCGGACATCTAGCTGAGCGCATCCTCGAGGTCGGTGATGACGGCGTCGACGTAGTCGGCGTAGTCCTGCTGGCTGCCCCCGCTGGTGCCGGGGGTCTCGGTGACGTTGACGACCGGGACGTCGTTGTCCTCGGCGGCGTCGGTGAGCTGGCGGGACGCCTGGCTCTCCGACTGTGTGTTGGTGATCAGTGCGTCCGCCTCGCCGTCGGCGACGAGGTCACGTGTCGCGGCCAGGTCGGCGACGGAGGGCTCGCCCTCGTTCAGGACGGTCCGGGCGAAGCTCTCGGGGGTGACGTCGTGGATCTCGGACCCCTTGAGCAGCAGTCCGGCGACCGGTTCGGTGAGCACCACGTGGGCGTGCGGCAGCTCGGCGATGCGGGTGGTGAACTCGTCGGTCATCTCGCGCACGCCGGTGGCCTCGGCGGGGAAGCTCTCGTCGAGGTCATTCAGGTGGGCGGCCAGGTCGTCGGCGAAGTCGGCGACGAGGTCCATGTCGAACCAGACGTGCGGGTTGTCCTCGCCCTCGAGGATGCCGCTGCCATGGTCGTGACCGTCGTCGGACGCGTCGGACGCATCGGCGTCCGCGTCGTCGGACGCCGTAGCGTCCTGCGTGTGCTCGTCGTGGTCGTGGTCCTCGCCGAGGGGGGCGGCGGTGATGACCTCGGAGTCGTCGCCGGCGTTGTCGGTGAGCCAGTTGTCGTAGCCGGCGCCGTTGCCGACCACGATGTCGGCGTCGCGGATGGTGGCGATGTCGCGGGCGGTGGCCTCGTACTCGTGCGGGTCGTCGTCGGTGCCCGAGAGGATCGTGTCCACGGTGATGTCGGACGTGTCCCCGTCGGCAGCGTCGGCGGCAGCGTCGTCGACGACCTGCTGGGCGATGTCGCCCCACGTCGAGGTGGACGCGACGATGCGGATCCCGCCGTTGTCGGCGGACGCGCTGTCCGCACCCGAGCAGGCGGTGAGCCCCAGGGTGAGCGACGTGGCTGCGGCCAGTGTCAGGGCGGTGACGGTGCGGGGGGTGGGGCGGCGTCTGGGCATGGGGCCGACTCTAATCCTTGTTGGGAACGATTGCCAATTAGGGTAACCAGGGTCACAGCGGGGCAGGTCGGATACCATGGTCGACGTGAATCGCTCCAGCAACCAGGCCCGTCAGGGACGACGGGGGACACTCGCCTCCATCGCCGCGGAACTGGGTGTCTCCCGGACCACGGTGTCCAACGCCTACAACCGTCCCGAACAGCTCTCGGTCGACCTCCGCGAACGCATCATGCGCACCGCCGAGCGCATGGGCTACTCCGGGCCGGACCCCACGGCGCGCTCGCTGCGTACGCGCCGGGCCGGGGCGATCGGCGTGCTGCTCACCGACGACATGACCTACGCCTTCGAGGACCAGGCCTCCCTGGAGTTCATGTCCGGGGTGTCCGAGGCGTGTGTGGGCATGGACACCTCCATGCTGCTGATCCCCGCCGGGGCGGAGACCGCGGAGGAGGACCGGCCCGCCGCCCTGGTGAACCAGGCCGTGGTGGACGGCTTCATCGTCTACTCCGTCGCCGCGGACGACCCCTTCCTCGCCTCGGTGACCAACCGCAACGTGCCGACGGTGATCTGCGACCAGCCGGCCGACGACCACGGGGTGAACTTCGTGGGCATCGACGACCGGGAGTCGATCCGTCCGGCCGCCCGGGCGCTGGTGGACGCCGGGCACCGTCGCATCGGCGTGTTGTGCATCCGTCTGGACCGCCGGCCCAACAACGGCCCGGTCAGTGCCGGACGCCTGGCGGACGCGCAGATGCACGTGCAGAAGGGCCGTGTGCTCGGCGCACTGGCCGTGCTCGAGGAGGCCGGGGTGGACCGGTCGGACGTGCCGGTGATCGAACGCCACCTCAACAACCCCGACACCGCCCGCAGCGCCGCCGCGGAACTCCTGGAGAACCACCCGGACCTCACCGCGGTGATCTGCACGACCGACAGTCAGGCGCTCGGCGTGCTCGACTACGCCGAGGACAACGGCATCGACGTGCCCGGCGATCTCTCCGTGGTGGGTTTCGACGGCATCGCCCGCGCCCGTGACCGCGGCCTGGCCACCGTGGAGCAGCCCAACCGCGAGAAGGGTTTCACCAGCGGAAACGTCCTGGCCGCCCTGATCGGACGCAACTCCGAACCGACCCGCCGGCAGCCGACGATGGCCTGGGCGGAGCCCGAGCAGCGCATCATCCTGCCGACACGCTTCCTTCCGGGCAGGACTATCGGTCCTCCCGCAGCTCGCTGACCGCGGCCACCGATGCGGCGTCCACCACACCGCCGTCACGGTCTCCCTGGCGCAGCAGGCGCGCCTCGGCCAGCCGGGCGAGCACGTCGGCCACCGCGACGGGGTCGGCCAGGCGCCGGTGTGCCGCGGTGTCCCCGTCGCCGACACGGATACCGAGGTCAGGACGCGCCGGCACGCCGTCCCCGTCCGTCGCCAGCCCCTGCTGGTCGAGGACGCTCAGGGCGGTCTCGTCGGTGACGTCGTCGCCGGCGAACACCACGGCGTCGGGTTCGGTGCGGTCGATGAACGCCGAGAGGTAGCTGCCCTTCGTCACCGGGGAGACCGAGACCTCCACGATGCTCTTGCCCGGGGTCACGGTCACCCCCTCGAGTTTCTGGGCGGCCAGGCGGAACTCCTCGTAGGCGGTCAGCCCCGTGCGTTCGTCGGAGGCGCCACGGATGTGCAGACCCACGGCGAAGGGCTTGTGCTCGACCCACATCCCGGCGTCGCGGTCGGCGTACTCCTGGGCCATCGCCGACAGTGTGTCGAGCAGCTCGCGCTGGTCGTCGTCGAGACCGGAGCTGGTGGCGTCGGCGGGTTCGGCACCGTGACTGCCCACCAGAAGGATGTCCCCGGGACCGGGGTGCGCGATGGCGGTGGCCTCGGCGACGGGTTCGAGGACCTCGAGGTTGCGTCCGGACAGCAGCATCACGGTGGTGCCGGCGCACCCGGCGAGCCGGTCGATGGTGGCACGGGCGCCGGGGACCATGCGCACCGCCAGCGGGTCGGTGGAGAAGCCGGAGAGGGTGCCGTCGAAGTCCAGGGCGACGAGCAGGTGCGGTACTTCGGCGAGGTACTGGATGTCGTCGGTGGAGACGGCGGGGAGGGTGGTGGCGTCGGTCATGGCCCCCAGCGTAGCGGCACCGGAATCACGGTGTGGCGAGGAACTCCACGAAGCGTCCCGTCTGCCACGCCGACGGGGAGTCGTCCGCGCGGGTCAGCCGCAGCTCGTCCTCGCCGGGGGTCTCCCAGCGCAGCGTGGGCACCTCGTCGGTGTCGCCTGCCTCGTCGTCGGTGTCGGCGGTCTCGGAGGGCTCGGCAGACTCGGAGGGCTCCGTGGTTTCAGCGTCGGTGGACTCGGTGGACTCGGTGGACTCGGTGGCCCCGTCGCCTTCGCCGAGAACGGCGACGAGCCGTTCGGCGAGTTCACGGTCGTTCGGCAGGCACTGGGTGCCCTCGGATTCGCCGCTGATGTCGCGGGCGCTGAGCCCGGGGAACCGGACGCGGTCGTTGTCGAGCCATTCCACGTCGCCGCTGATCGCCATGCAGCCCGCTCCGCCGGTCACGGTGCTGCCGCCGAGGGCCAGCCAGGTGCGCGCCTGGTCGGTCTGCGACAGGCTGGACGACACGGCCGTACCGGAGTCGGCGAGGCCGGCGTCCTCGATGCGTCCGACCTGCCAGCGCACGTCGGCGAGTTCGCCGGGGATGTCGGAGCCGCACGCGGTGAGCAGGAGCCCACCGGCGAGAACGACCCCGCCGAAGGCGGTGCGTCGGCGGGTGCGTGCGGTCGGGTGCAGGACGCTGCGGGGGTGCTGCCGGGTCACTCGCCGTCCGCCCCTGCGTCGGCGGCGTCGGTGTCGAGCACCTCCGGATCCAGCACCGCGAGGAAGCGGCGCGCCCACCCGTGCACGTCGTGGGTGCGCACCTCCTCCCACATCTCCGCCATCCGGGCCTGCTTGTCCTCGTCGGGGGAGTCGATGGCCTTCATGATCGCCGCCGCAGTCGACTCCACGTCGTAGGGGTTGCACAGGTAGGCGTTCGGCAGCTGGGTGGCGGCACCGGTGAACTCACTGAGCACCAGGGCGCCGGAGCCGTCGGAGTGGCTGGCGACGTACTCCTTGGCGACCAGGTTCATGCCGTCCTTCAGGGCGGTCACCAGCATCACGTCCGCCGCGGCGTACAACGACACCAGCTGGGCGAAGGGCATGCTCGCGTGGGAGTAGTGCACCACCGTGTGGCCCAGGCTGCCGTAGGCGCCGTTGATCCGGGAGACCGTGCGTTCCACGTCCTCACGGGTGCGGGCGTAGGAGTCGAGGCGTTCGCGCGACGGGGTGGCGACCTGGATCAGGCAGACCTCGTCCGGGTTCAGCAGGCCCTGGCTGAGCAGCTGTTCCAGTGCCTTGAGTCGCTGGTGGATGCCCTTGGTGTAGTCCAGGCGGTCCACGCCGGCGAGCAGGATCTTCGGTGAGCCGACGCGGCGGCGCAGCGCCGTGGCCGCCGAGACCGTCTCCGGGGCGGTGGCCTTGGCCTGCACCCCCTCGGTGTCGATCGAGATGGGGAAGACCCCCACCTTCACCTCACGTCCGTCGGCGGTGCGCACGGTGCCGGCCACGGCGTCCCTGCGCGGCAGCCGGGCCCCGCGGATGTAGGAGACGCCGGACTCGTCGGTGCCCGCGGCACCGTCGTCGGTGAACGTGCCCTCGCCGTCGGCTCCGCAGGCGTCGCCCTCGCCGACCTTGCTGAACGTCACGTCGCCGCCGAGCGCGCGCAGCGTGTACAGGAAGTTCCAGGCCGAGTCCGGGGTGTGCAGGCCGATGAGGTCGGCGCCCAGGGTGCCCATCAGCACGTCCCAACGCCACGGGAGCTGACGGAACAGCTCCGGGGAGGGGAAGGGGATGTGCAGGAAGAAACCGATCTTCAGGTCCGGGCGCATCTCACGCAGCATGCCGGGCACGAGGTGGAGCTGGTAGTCCTGCACCCACACCGTGGCACCGGGGGCGGCGGCGTCCGCGGCGGCCCGGGCGAAACGCTCGTTGACCGTGCGGTAGGCGCGCCACCAGGAGCGGTGGAACTCCGGGTGCACGATCAGGTCGTGGTACAGCGGCCAGAGGGTGTCGTTGGAGAACCCCTCGTAGTAGGTCTGGAACTCCTCGGTGGAGATGTTGACCGGGGACAGGGTGATCCCGCCGTCCATCTCCGGGAGGTCGGCGGCGACGATCTCCTCGTCGGGGGAGTCCGCGGTGGCGCCGGGCCAACCGACCCAGCTGCCCTGACTGGACTCCAGCACCGGACGCAGGGCGGTCACCAGACCGCCGGGGCTGGGGGACCAGGTGACGTTGCCGTCGCGGTCCACGGAGCGGTCGACGGGCAGCCGGTTGGCGACCACGACCATGTCGCTCCCCGTGTCGATCCCGGTGTCGATCCCAGTGTCGGTGGTGCTGTCATCTCCGGCAGTCACGGCGTGGTCTCCCCTTGGGTCGCGGGTCGGTCTTCTCGGATGTCTGTGACCTACAGACTACTCGCCGGAATCCTTCTTCGCGGTGGTGGAGGTGGCCGCCTTCTTCGCCGTGGTCTTCTTGGCGGTGGTCTTGGTCGCCTTCTTCGCGGGAGCCTTCTTGGCCGTCTTCTTGGTGGCCTTCTTCGCCGTGGTCTTCTTGGCGGCCTTGGGGTTCTTGGCCTCCTCCTCGGCGGCGGCGTCCGCGGCCACCTTGCGGTGGATGAGGCCCTCCGGTTCCACGCCGAGCATGCACATCAGCGTGGCGGCGTCGAGGAAGTCGTCGGCGTAGGTGGCGACGATGCGCTGCGCGGCCTTGGCGGTCTCCTCCTCCACGGTGTGCAGGGACTCTGCGCTGGTGGTGTGGTTGTCGCTGACCTTCGGCGGCACTTATTGCTCCCTTGCATGACGATGTTCGGCCTGAGACCCGTAAGCCTTCAGTCTAACTCCCCTGACCGTCCGGCGCACTTTCCCGGTCCTTCTTCCGCTGATGCGAGCGGGTGGGGTCCGGCAGCCAGGGGGTGCCGCGGCGCCGCTGGCGCAGGACGCCCCAGTGCACCGGCGGGGTCGCCGAACCGCCGGGGCGTCGTCCCCGGGAACGGCGTGCCGGGGGACGCCGCAGGTCGTTGTAGCGGTACAGGATGCGGGGACGACGCAGCCGACGCGCCACCCACTCGCCGAGGACCACGCCGGCAGCCAACGCGGTGGCGGTGGCCAGGGCGATACCCAGGTTCGAGATGCCGACCACGAACTGGTCGGTGAGCATGGAGTACATGCCGCGGTACAGGGCCAGGCCGGGCAGCAGCGGGGTGATGCCCACGATGGCGGTGATCTGCGGGGGGATGAGGTAGCGGCGGGACAGCAGACCACCGGCCAGGCCGACGAAGGTGGCGGTGATGCCCGCGGCGGTGACGTCGCCGGTGCTGAGCTGCACCTGCAGGAACCGGTAGAGCGAGTAGGACACCAACGCGGTGAGCGTGGCCACGATCAGGGCACGTCGTTCACAGAAGGACGCGATGGCGAAGAACAGCGCGGCCCCGACGCCGCCGAGGATCTGCACCGCGGCACCGCCGAAGGTGCCCTGCGTGCTGGAGGTGTCGATCGGCGGCAGGGTGACCCCCAGCCGGCTCGTCAGCATCAGGCCCATGGCGATGCCGGAGATGATGCCGCCGGTCATCAGCACCGTCTCGAAGAACCGTGCCGAGGACGTCACCGGCGCTCCGGTGACCCCGTCCTGCAGGGCCTGGACCAGGGTCAACCCGGCGAGCATGGCGACGATGCACGAGGCGATCACCAACGACGGCGACAGGTAGTGGTTCAACGCCCGGGCGAAGCTGAAGGTGAGCGCGACCGGGATCGTGGCGATGATGCCGCCGGTGAGGTTCTGGAAGAACAACGGAAGCGACTTCGACGCCAGCCACACGTTCGTGGCCATGATGATGATCGAGGTGATCGTGGCGATCAGGGCAACGAGCGGCTCACCGCCGAGCATCAGGGCCACCGCGCCGGCGAAGCCGCCCCAGGCCAGGGTGGCCCAGCGGATGCGGTAGGGCGGGGGACTGGTCTCGATGTCGGTGAGGATCTTGCGGGTCAGTTCGAGCTCGGTGGCGCCGTTGACGATCGAGCGGATCAGCCGGTCGACCTCGGTGAGTCGGGAGAAGTCGCTGTTGAGCGCGTGCACCACCCGGAAGCAGCTCATCGGCGTGGTGTTGTCCGTGGACGGCGAGTAGATCGTGATGGTGTTCAGGGTGATGTCCACGTGGCAGCCGTACAGGCCGTAGGCCGAGGTGACGGCCTTGACCTGGGCCTTGGCATCGGTGTTGCCGGTGCCTGCGGACAGCAGCAGGTCGCCGATGCGTGCGGCGGTGTCCATCACCAGGTGGACCTGGGCGGAGTCGGTGAGGTTGACCGGGGCCAGCGGGGAGGGCGGCGGTGCGGTGCGGATCGTGTCGATCGTGGACCGGTTCCCGCTGAACAGCATCGCCGAGACCTTGTTCCTCACCGCGGTGAGGCCCCTGCTGCCGGCGCTGCTGCCCGAGTCGTTCCCGGTCGGGTTCTCACCGTTCACTCGGCACCCCTCTTCCTCACTGTCTGCCGTGGTCGACGTCTCCTACCGGGCACACTCTACGGTAGAGGATCCGGATTCGATCGGGTGGCTGCGCTGCTGATAGAGTCGTCGGCTGAAACCCGGTGGAGACGCCGAGGACGGGGCCAGGCGCCGTCGGTTTCCGCTGGAGTGGCGCAATTGGTAGCGCAACGGTCTTGTAAACCGTAGGTTGCGAGTTCAAGTCTCGTCTCCAGCTCACTGAGCAGGCTATACGCCGGTCGAGGGGTGGGCGCTCGACCTGGATAAGCGGGTCGGATTTCCAGTATTCGGCTGAATAGCCTCCGGCGGTCGGGTGCGGGGCGATGGTGAAGATCCGGTCCGTATCTGACTCTCCAGAGCACTTCGAGCGACAGAAACGGCCCTTGAATCGCGCTCCGGTAGCTACTTGATCGGGACACTCGGTGCCTGCGCTACCTCGCGGGTAGGTCTTCGTCGTCCACCAGGTCCCACAGAAGTTCCCGCCCACGTTCCCAGCTGGTCTTCTCATCGCGGCTAGGGTGAGGCATTCTCTTCATCTACGGTCCTTCGTCTTGGCAGCGTGCTCGATGGCGCTTCACCCTGGCTATGGTCCCCCGTGACGTTTTGCGCTGGGTTGACGGCGCTGTAGAGTCCGGCACTGAACTTATGCAGCAATGGCGCGCCACGACCGTCGTTGCTGTTCGTTGCCGAGAATTCTTCGTAGTGAGGTGTCTTTTTGACCCAGGCCAACTAGCCGTCCGCGTCCCCACGTCGGGTTACCCGACCGTGCCCAGGGGCGGATGTCGCATTGGCCTGAGCCTTGTCACTCGCCCCACTATGTCGTGTTTATCCCCGGGTGCAGCTCCGCCGACTGCCCCGGGTCTTCTGTATTCTCCGTGCTGATGTGCGGGTCCCGGCGTGGGTTCTCGGCGAGCTCCCCGATTCAACGAATCAGGAGTTCTTCCCCGTGTCATCCTCATCGCCGAACATATTGCGTTCGGCACCGACGGCAGCCCGCATCGCGCTGGCCGTCGTGCTCGTCGCCGAGATGATGAATGCGCTCGACTATTCGATCGTGCTCAACGCGATTCCCACCCTACGAGACAGTCTGGGCGCTGGTCCCGCGGCGGTGCAGTGGCTCACCGTCGGCTACTCACTGGCATTGGCTGTCGGGCTGGTTACCGGAGGACGCCTCGGCGACGCGTACGGCCGTCGTCGGGTCTTTCTCACCGGGACCGCCGTATTCGCCGTCGCGTCCCTGCTGTGCGGTATCGCGCTGAACCCCGAGTTCCTGGTGGTGTCCAGAATCCTCCAGGGGGTCGGCGCGGCGATCATGCTGCCGCAGGCGTTGGCGACCATTCACGTGACATTCAGCGGCGAAGCCCGGAGCAAGGCGTTCGGTCTCTATGGCGCGATCCTCGGCGTCGGCGACGTGCTCGGCCCGGTGCTCAGCGGAGTTTTGCTGCAGCTCGATCTCTTCGGTTGGGGTTGGCGGTCGATCTTCCTGATCAACCTTCCGATCTGTGTCGTCGTGCTGGTGCTTGGTCGCCTGTTCATCACCGAGTCCACCTCGGACAAGCCGGAACGTCTCGACATGCTCGGCATGTTCCTGTCGGTGGTGGCTGTGGTGTTGATCGTGTTCCCGCTGACTCAGGGAGCAGAACACGGCTGGCCACTGTGGGCCATCCTGCTTCCGGTCGCCGGCTTGCTGACTGTGGGCGTGTTCATTGCCCAGCAGCGGACCCGTCAGGGCAGGGCGCCGACCATCGTATTGTCGATGTTCTCCGACCGGGGGTTTTCGGCGGGGTTGTCCGCACAGCTGGTGTTCGGGCTGTTGTCCGGCTTGTTCTTCATGACCATGACGATCTTCCTGCAGACCGGTCTGGGGATGAGCGCTTTGCAGACATCCGTGGCATTCGTCCTGCTCACCGCCGGAGCATTTATGGGCGTGGCCGTCGCTGTGCGTAGCGCCGGACGTTTCGGACGACGCCTGCCGCAGGCGGCGGCGCTGTTGGCTCTCGCCGGGGTGGTGGTGTTCCTGCTGGTGATTGCACAGTGGCAGGCTCAGCTGACGATGGTCGGCATGGCGGTCCCGCTGATGATGCTGGGCTGTTCTTTCGGCGCGCTCAGTGGGCCGTTGGCGGATCTGGCGCTGCGGAACGTGGAGCACGCGAATGCCGGGGCTGCCTCCGGACTGTTCAATACCGCTGTTCATCTGGGCATGGCCCTGGGGACGGCGCTGACCGGTGTGGTGTTCTTCTCGGTCACCGGTGGTTCGACTGACGCAGCGCTCAACCAGGAGGCATTCACCGGGGTGCTGTGGGCGGTCGGGGGAGCGTGTGTGGTGATCTGGGTGTTGATGTTCCTGATCCCTCGTCGGACCGTGTCAGATCGCCGGTAAGCCAGGAAACCCCCGCTACGGTCCTGCGTAGCGGGGGTTGAGCCTGACTGTGATACTTAGCCGATCTTGTGGACCTCATATGCCTTGGTGCTGTCGAGCGCTTCCTCGGCGGTCTCCGGGGCGTCGGCCGCCCGGAACTCCAGGATCTGGTCGGTGTGGTTGTGGTCGTAGGCCTTCTGGCCGGTGCCTTCCTGCCTCTTCTTCAGCAGCTCCTCGCGCTGCTCCAGCGGGGTCAGCGGGTTGCCGTACATCCGCCGCGAGACTTCAGGGCTCAACACCCGGGGGCTTTCGGCGGGGATGTTCAGCAGTGCGGGCTCGTAGTAACGCAACGCCCGCGGGCAGATGCGCTTGATCAACCACAGGAACAGCCTGGGCTGTGCGGCGAGCACCTTGTAGATCGGCTTCCAGGCGACGATCGACAGGGTGTCCACGAGGCGTGACTGTTTCACGCCGAGCATCGGGCGCATCCACCGCGGGTACGTCGCGATGATGCTCGTGCGCAGCAGGGGGCGGCCGAGTTTCTGCAGCCACTTCGGCAGGTCGGGCTCGATGGTGACGAAGCCGTCGAGGATGACGTCCACGTTGCGGATCGCCGCCTCGGAGGCGGACAGCTTCTCCCGCCAGTCATCGAGGTACTTCTGCACCTCGCCGCGGGTACGCGGTACATCTTCCTGGCGGATGGGCTGCGTCGCGGCCGCGGTGACCATCTGCGACCAGTACTCGTTCTCCTCGTCCCGGGAGAGTTTCCCGGGGCCGAACGTCTCGTACACGTAGAGGATCGAATGCCAGGCGGTCACGTGGATCCAGAGCTGTGACTCCGGCTTGTTGGCCTCGTAGTTGTTGCCGGTCACCGGGTTCACGCCGTACGAGCGGTCGTGGACCTTCATCAGGATGTCCGCCATCCGGATCACGGTCTGGGAGTCCGCGGTCATCCAGGACACGAAGTACTCCATCGTGCGGTCGTACCTGGCCGGCGTGCGCTTGTACACCTGGCCGGACGCATCGACGGCGGCAACCAGGTCCGGGTCCAGGTGCTCGATGGTCACGGCGCGGGCGAAGCCCTGCAGCGCGGCCGTCGGGTAGAGCCAGACCTTCCACGCGACAGAACCGGGTCCGAACCAGCCTTCGTCGGCGCGGGTGATCTTGTCGTCTTTTCCGCCACGGCGGAAAGCCTTCGGGCTGGGGGAGTCCGACTTCTGATCGCCGGCGGCGGCACCGGGGATCGTCGCCTCGGCCAGGCCGAGAGTGTTGTTCTCGTCGCCGGTAAAGGGGCAGGACACGGTGGTCTCCTTCGGTAGGTAGCGCGTAAATGTAGCGTTCGTCACACAAACACTAGCCGAAAGTGATTCATCTTGGAAGTGAAATGGTCAACGGTCCAGGACTAGTTGGGCGTTGGGGCGAACGGTCGCATCAGGAGGTCGGGCGGGGAGGTTGCCGGGACGCTGTGCGACGGAGGCCGGGTCCACTTCTTCCCCCGGCCCCGTGCAACTGGTGGTCCGCGGGGAACCACCACCAACAGCGAGGGGCACGGGGGTGACGGTGGGCAGGGGAGGGTAGTCGTCCTGGCGACATCCCCCGGTCATACTGTGGCTGAAGAGGCGGCTTCCCGCGTCCGAAGTACACAGGAACTCCAGGTACGCTCCGGTCCATGAATTTTTCCGTGAGAGGCGTTGTCGGAATCATCCTGTTTGTCGCGGTCAGCGGCTGGGTGATTGGGCTTCAATACGGTCTTACCGGAACACTTTCCGGAGCGGCAGTAGGACTCGTCCTGGGTGCGGTGTTCGCGTACATGGAGTCACCTCACAATGACTGGCGTCCACGTAACCCACTGTGGGTCATCGCCCCCCTGGTCGGCGGGATTTCCCTGGTGGCGG
The DNA here is from genome assembly GCF_052379185.1 of Corynebacterium sp. AOP12-C2-36. Taxonomy (NCBI): domain Bacteria; kingdom Bacillati; phylum Actinomycetota; class Actinomycetes; order Mycobacteriales; family Corynebacteriaceae; genus Corynebacterium; species Corynebacterium sp. AOP12-C2-36. The sequence continues at coordinate 83,061 of NZ_JBQSYJ010000008.1, forward strand.
CAGTGTGGGGGTTACCACTGTCGCTGGGAGCCTTCGCTTTCCTGGCTGCTCTGTTCGCTTCTCCGCGTATGTGGGGGCGCTGGGTGTGGCTCACGCTAGCGAGTATCTGGATGGTGTTCATGGTGGGGTTTGTCGGCCTTGCACTATTGATAGCTTGGTGAACGAGAGGTGGAGCATTGGTCCTGGCTCTCGCCTCTTTCTCTTAACCCCGTGCAAATGTTGGTCTGGCGTGGGAAGACCAACAACTCAGCGGGGTACTGGGAGGGCGGACGCCTACCCGACGCGTGGGGTCACTCGCTCCGAGGCGTCTGCCGTCGGCGCAGTACCCCGGACAGGGCGATGACGGTGACCCCGGCAAGGGGGATCACCAGGAGACCCACGCGCAGGCCCGCGGCGTCCGCCACCACACCGACGAGCGGAGGCGAGGCCACGAAACCGAGCCTCATCAGCCAGGACACGACGGTGAGCCCGGTGCCGGGACGCAGTCCGGGCAGCTCGTCGGCGGTCTGCATCGCCGCCGGGATCAACGTGGCTACGCCGAAACCGGCGGCAGCGAAGCCCAGGATCGTGCCCGGGACCGTGGGGAACGCCAGTGCGAGTCCCATTCCCACCGCCGCCACCGCGCCGCCGAGACGCGCCACGGTGCGATGCCCTAGACGGTCGACCATGCCGTCGCCGAGGACGCGTCCCACGAACTGTGCGGCGACCAACGCCACGAATCCCGCCGCGGCGACCGAACCGGGCGCGCCGAGGGAGGTGATGTACAGCGACGCCCAGGACATGCCAGCGTCCTCGACGAGTGAACCGGCGATGGCGATGATGACCAGCGCGCCCAGCATCACGACAAGGTGGCCGGTCAGCGGACCACGGCGCGCAGCGTCCGGCCCCACGGACTCGTGGGTGGCGTCAGGGGAAGCAGTGTCCGGAGCAGCGTCCGGGCCGGATTCGGTAGCAGGAAGACAGAAGCGCAGCGCGACGACCGCCACCAGGGAGAAGACCACGGCGGACAGGCCGAGATGGATCTGACGGGGCAGGTCCACGGCGATGGCGGCCGCCGCCATCGCCCCGCCGAGTACCGCCCCGAGCGACCAGACCGCGTGGAACGAGTTGATGATCGTGCGGCCGTAGCGGCGCTGGACCTGCAGGCCGTGGTCGTTCTGGGCGACGTCGGTGATGGCGTCCATCGCCCCGCCGACGAGCAGCCCGGTCACGAACATCCAGAGCGTGGGGGACGCCCCGGCGCCGAGCACGCCCAGGGCGGTGCCGATCGTGCCGGCGACCGCGACGCGGGCGGACCCGAACCGTCGGATCAGCGGGGCCGCGGCCAGCCCGGCGAGGATCGCGCCGACGGGGAAGGCGATGACGGCGAGACCGTAGACGGCGTTGCTCATCCCCAGGTCGGCCTTGATCTCCGGGTACCGGGGGATGAGGTTGGCGAACACCGCGCCGTTGGTCAGGAAGAGCGCGGCGACGGCCCGGCGGGCGCGCCGGTCGGTGGGGGTGGGGGACATTGCGGCGAACTCTACAGCGACCTACCCCAGCGAGGACAGGTCCAGGGTTGCCGCGGTGTCGTTGAGCTCGGTGGGGATGGAGTTGTCGCTGACCTGCACCTCGGAGCCGTCCCAGTGGAACGTCGCGGAGGCGGACACCGTCTCGTTGGCGGCGGCAGGCTGGTCGCCCAGGAACTCGTAATTGACCTGCACGGTGCTGTCGTCGATGCGGTCCACCGACTCGATATACCTCGCCAGGATCGGTGCGGGCTCGGTCACCAGCTCACCGTCGGCGAACAGGGCGACGGTCTGGTTGCTGCTGCCGGCCGTACCGTTCGGGTTGTCCTGCGTTCCGTTGCCGCCATTGAGCACTACCCAGGACAGCGGCAGGCACGGGTCCATCTCGTCCTCGGAGACGGTGTAGTGGAAGAACACGTCTGAGTCGCCTGAGCCGTCAGAGTCCTCGCCGGCGAAACGCACCGGCAGCGGGTCGTCGCCGGTGAGAGGGTTGTCACCCGACTTGCCCGAGTCCTCCTCACAGTCCGGTGCGGCGGAGCTCGACGAGGTGGTCTCGGTCTCGGTCTCGGTCGGCGTCTCCGTCGGCGACCCGGTCACCGTCGACGTCGCGGTGTGCACCGCCGTCTCGGTCACGGTCGCCGGGTCGTCCTGCTGTGAGCAGCCCGCCAGGAGCACGGCCGCGGCCGCGGCCGCGGGGACGGCGACGGCGGCCACGAGGGAACGGGCACGGGTACGACTGCGTGAATCCATGGCCGCCAGGGTATCGCGGCCGTCATACCGCGGGCTGAGTCGCCCGCGCGGCCGTGCACCGATGATCAGACCCGGGGCCGATGTGGTCACCGCGGCGTCCGGCATAGTCTCCATAGGGTCAGCAATCATCACCCCTTCAGGAGAAACCCCCGGTGACCACCCCGAACGCACCCACCCGCTACGCCTTCCTGGACGTGCTGCGCGGCGTGGCGCTGTGCGGCATCCTCTTCGTCAACCTGCGTGACCTGCTCTACCGCTGGACGGAGCACGCCGACCTGCACCACCCCGTCCTGCGCTTCTACGACGTGGCGATCCAGGGACGGTTCGTGCCGATCTTCGCCTTCCTCTTCGGCGTCAGCGCCTGGCTGCTGTACAGCTCCTCGGCGCGGCGCACCACCGTACGTTCGGCACGCTGGCTGATGGTGCGGCGCTTCGTCACGCTGCTGCCCCTCGGGCTGCTGAACCTGTTCCTGCTGTACAGCGGCGACATCCTCACCATGTACGCGATCATCGCACTGGTGCTGGTGGTGCCGGCGATGTTCCTGCCCCGCGGCCCGGTGCTCGCCGCCGGGGTGGTCGGCACGCTGGTGGCCTACTGGATGTGGGGCAACAGTCCGCTGATCGCGGCCACGTTGATGGTCGCCGGTTTCGGTGCCGCCCAGTACGGGCTGCCGGGGTGGCTGGAGTCGACGCGACGCCGCGACCGGACGCTCGCCGCGGTCGTGTTCGTGCTCGCCGCCGCCGCGGGCGTCGCGCTCAGTGTCGTGCAGAAGGGCATGCTGGACGCCGCGACGCTGCCGGATCCGGACGTCCTCGACCGGGTGGCGGGTTTCGGTGGGTTGTTCACCGCCGTCGCCATCGTCACCGGGCTGTCGCTGGTCTGGCGCGCGCTCACTGCCCCTTCACTGCGTGCCGCGCTCACCGCCCCCTTCGCCGTGCTGGGACGCACCGCGCTGACGAACTACCTCGGTGCGTCCGCCCTGGCGCAGGTGCTGCTGCACGTGGCGCCGGACGTGGAGCTGACCAACCTGTGGCTGCTGCCGGTGGCCACCGTCGCGATCCTCGTGGTCCAGGTCCTGGCCAGCGCCCTGTGGCTGCGGTACTTCCGTTACGGCCCGGTGGAGTGGTTGTGGCGGTGCGCGACGAGGTGGGAGCCGGTCGCACTGCGCCGAAGTGCAGAACCAGCCACCGACCCGGCCCCGGAACCAATCCCTGCCACCGACGGTCAGGAGCGGGAGGTGCGCTCCTTAAGGTCGCGGGCGTAGAGGTCGGCGGCCCTGATCGCCTGGACGACGTCGGTGGGGGAGTACTCGCCGGGCATCTGCTTGAGCGTCTCGCCGTCGGAGCAGGCCAGCTCGGCGATGCGCAGCAGGTCGGCGTCGTCGGCGTCGCCGAGGTGGATCTCCTCCAGGGTGGTCGGCAGACCCACGGACTGCAGGAAACCGATGTAGCGGTCGGCGTCCGGCTCGGGGGCACCCTCCAGCATCAGCTGCACGCCGATGCCGAAGGCGACCTTCTCACCGTGGGTCATGTGGTGGATGTCGCCGTCCAACGCGGTGAAACCGTTGTGGATGGCGTGGACCGCGGCGAGGCCGCCGTTCTCGAACCCCAGCCCGGAGAGCAGGGTGTTGGCCTCGCAGATGTTCTCCAGCGCGCGGCTGACCACGTGCGCCTCGTTGTCGCGCAGCGCCTGGTGGGCGTAGTCGAAGAGGGTCTCCTCGCACTTCTCCGCCAGGGCCAGGCCGGCCAGGGTGGGCCGGGCGGTGTCGTCCATGCGCCGGGAGTTCGCCCGGTCCACCGCGCGGGCCTCGATGGAGGTGGCCAGGGCGTCGCCGATGCCGGAGCGCAGGGTGCGCACCGGGGCGTTGGCGATGACCCGGGTGTCGACGGCGATGAGGTCGGGGTTGCGGTCGTAGAAGAGGTAGGAGTCGAAGACACCGTCCTCGGTGTAGATCACCGACACCCGGGCGGTCGGGGCGTCGGCGGACACGGCGGTGGGGAACACCGCGACCGGCAGGGAGGCGTGGTCGGCGACCGCGCGGGCGGTGTCGATGGTCTTGCCGCCGCCAAGCCCGATGATCACGTCGTTGCCCCCGGAGCGGGCCTTGTCGGTGATCCGGTCGATCTCCTTGAGGGAGGCCTCGCCGCCGAAGATCTCGTGGGCGGCGTCCAGCCCGTCCCCGGAGAGGGACTCCTGCAGCTTCTCCCCGGCGATGCCCCAGACGACCTCGTCGGCGATGATCAGCGGGGAGGTGCCCAGGGGCCGCAGGTAGCCGGCGGCCCGGTCGATCAGGTCGATGCCCTGGACGTAGCGCGACGGGCTGGTGAACAGTTTGTCTGTCATGGGGACGTTCCTCCTGTGAGGGGTTCGGTTTTCGCCACCACCCTAGGCCCGCTTCCGGTCGCGTGTGGCGGCCGTGACCTTTGGCTACAGTGGCGTGCATGTCCGACTCTCACCCGCAGCAGGTTCCCCTCCGCTCCTTCCGCAACGACCCCGCGGACTTCCTCCCCGAGGCCCTCGGCGGTTTCATCGCCTCCCACCCGGACGCCGAGTGGCACGACAGCGGTTTCGTCGCCCGTTCGTCGGCGGTGGTCACCGACTCCGGCGAGCCGGCCGTGGCCGTGGTCTCCGGTGGCGGCTCCGGCCACGAGCCCATGCACGCCGGTTTCCTCGGCTCCGGCATGCTCGCCGCGGTGTGCCCGGGGCTGCTGTTCACCTCCCCGAACGCCGTGCAGATCGCCGAGGCCACCCGGTGGGCCGACCAGGGTGCGGGCGTGGTGCACGTGGTGAAGAACTACACCGGCGACGTCATGAACTTCACCGTCGCCCGCCAGGCGCTGGACGACGTCGACACCCGCGTCGTCCTCGTCGACGACGACGTCGCCACCGATCTCGCGTCCGGTGCGTCCGACTCGTCGGACGGCCCGGGACGCCGCGGCACCGGCGCGACGATCATCGTGGAGAAGGCCGTCGGTGCCGCCGCGCAGCGCGGCGACGACCTCGACCGTGTCGCCGACATCGGCCAGTGGGTGGCGGACAGCTCCCGCAGCATGGCCGTGGCGCTCGCACCCGGGCACCTGCCGACCAGCGGGCGTGACACCTTCGACCTGCCCGAGGGGAAGATGGAGGTCGGCGTCGGCATCCACGGCGAACGTGGCGTGGACCGCGTGGACGTGGAGACCGCTGACGAAGTCGTCGCCCGGCTGATCGACGGCATCGGCGGCTCGCTCTCGCTGGAGGACGGCTCCGAGGTCGTGTGCCTGGTCAACGGGCTGGGAGGGACCGCCCCGCTGGAGCTGAACCTGGTCTTCGGTGAGGTGCTGCGTCAGCTCGCCGACAAGGGCGTCGTGGTGCGCCGGGCCATGGTCGGCACCTACGTGACCTCGGTGAACATGGCCGGGGTGTCGCTCACGCTGACCTCGGTCGGTGACGCCACCGACCAGCTCGTGGAGCTGCTCGACGCCGCCACGGACGCGCCGGGCTGGCCGCGGGTGCTCGGCGGGCAGGACGCACCGGCGACCTACCGTCCCGCCGTGACCAGTTTCGACGACGACCTGCCGGAGTCCGGGGAGGAGAACCGCTGGCTCAGCGACTTCGTCGCCCGTGTACAGGGATCGGTCGACGACCTCACCGAGCTCGACCGGCTGGCCGGCGACGGCGACTTCGGACAGAACATGGACGCCGCCTTCGGCGGGATCGACCTGCCGCTCCTCGGCCCGGACGCCCGGGTGCTCGAGGCGCTGGGCCACCGCCTGCTCATCCGTGCCGGCGGCACGTCCGGCGCCGTGCTGGGCACCCTGTTCCGCGAGCTCGGCCAGGCGATGGAGGACGCCGACGACCCGGTCGCCGGACTGGCCGCCGGGCTGGACGCCGCCCACCGGGCCATCACCGACCTCGGCGGGGCACGGCAGGGCGACAACACGTTGATCGACGCGCTGGTCCCCGCCGCAGAGGCGGCGGCGTCGGCGGCGTCTGGGAAGGACGGTTCCTCCGACTTCGCCGCCGTGCTGGAGACGTGCCACACGGCAGCGGCCGAGGGCGCGGAGAGCACCCGGGAGATGGTCGCGAAGAAGGGCCGCGCCAGCTACGTCGGCGAAGCCTCCCAGGGGGTCGTGGACCCCGGGGCGATCCTGGTCTCCTGGATCTTCGGGGGCTCCGGGAACGTCAGCGACTACACCTGAGCGGTCAGGAACCGAGGGTCGGCAGGTTCGGGAGCTGCAGGCCCGAGGACCCCAGGTTCTGGTCACCGTTGCTGGAGCCGAAGCTGGACCCGAAGTCACTCGAACCGAAGTCCGTGGACCCCAGGTTCGCATCCCCGAAGGTGGAACCCAGGCCCGAGGACCCCAGGTCCACGGAGATGTCCCCGAACGAGGAACCCAACGGCGGGATGTTGATGACCGGCAGTCCGGCGGTGAACTCCACGTAGAGGTCGCGGATCGGGCCCGACACGATTTCCTGGATCTGGACGATGAACGACATGGGTTCCTCCGTGATGGTCAAGGGTCAAGGTGGTTGGGCAGGGCGTCTGAGCCGCTGCTTGCTCCGAAGATAGCCTGTTCTGGGGTCCGACTCAGGGGTGAATCCGCGAAAACCCACGGAAAGATGTCGTAGATCACCTTTCCGGGGGTAGGGGGCGCTGCGGTGCGGGCGCGACGGTGGCGGAGTAGAGTCGTCGTCGAAGAAGTTGTCAGATCAACTACATGGTTGACCTGCGCGCACACCAAGAAGAAGTAAGGACCTACCCCATGAGCCTCTCCACCACCATCCTGCGCGGCGTCAGCGGCGCGTACTTCCTGCAGTCCGGCATCGGCAAGCTCGGCATGCCCGCCGAAGCCGCCAGCGGTCTGCAGCAGTTCGCCGCCACCGGCGTCCCGCAGGTCTCCAGCCTCGAGCCGGGCGTCTTCGGCAAGGTCGTCTCCTGGTCCGAGATCGGCGTCGCGGCGTCCCTGCTGACCCCCGTGGTCTCCAACCGCGTGGCCGGTCTGGCCCTCGGCGCGATCAACGCCGGCTTCCTGTCGATCTACTTCCGCAACGACCAGATGACCCAGAAGGACGGCATCCGCCCGTCCGAGGCCGGCACCGGCCTGTCGAAGGACCTCTTCATCGCCGCCATCGCCGGCGCCCTGATCGCCGCGCCGAAGAAGACCAAGTAGTCTCGTCGGCGTGACTGAGCCCAACACCCGGATCAAGATCCGCCCGGCCGTCGAGTCGGACATCCCCACGATCACCGCCATCTACAACGACGCCGTGCGCACCACCGTCGCGGTGTGGAACGACGAGGTCGTCGACGAGGACAACCGCCTGGCCTGGTTGCGCAGCTACCAGCAGCCCGGCACCCGGGCCATCGTCGCCGAACAGGACGGCGAGGTGCTGGGCTACGCGACCTACGGGGAGTTCCGCCACTACGACGGATTCCGCCACACCGTGGAGAACTCCATCTACGTCGACGGCACGCGCCGTGCCGGAGGAGTGGGCACCGCCCTGCTGCAGGCGCTGGTGGCCGACGCCCGGGAGGCCGGCAAGCACGTGATGGTGGCCGCGATCGAGGGCGGCAACACCGCCTCGCTGAAACTGCACGCCAAGATCGGCTTCCAGGAGTGCGGCACCGTGCGTCAGGTCGGCACCAAGTTCGACCGGTGGCTCGACATGACGCTGATGCAGATCATCCTCTAGCCGCCTTTTCCTGGCCGCCTTTTTCTTAGCCCCGCACCCGCCAGGACGCCGAGGCGTCCCACTCGGCCACGAGCCGGGCGTACGCGCCGTCGGCGGCGGCGAGTTCGGACGGGGTCCCCTGCTCCACGATGCGCCCGTCGTCGAGGACCACCACCCGGTCGGCGACGGCGAGCGTCGCCGGGCGGTGGGTGACGACCACGGTGGTGTAGTCCGGACGTACCGTGCGGATCGACGAGACCACCGCGGCCTCGTTGTGCGCGTCCAGCGCCGAGGTCGCCTCGTCGACGAGCAGGACGTGGGAGGGTTTCGCCAGTGCGCGGGCGATGCCGACGCGCTGGCGTTCACCGCCGGAGAGCCGGTTGCCCAGCTCGCCGACGGGGGTGTCCCACCCGGTGGGGATCTCCTGCAGCACGCCGCGCAACCCGGCGGCGTCGGCCACCCGGTCCAGTGCGGCGTCGCCGAGGTCCGGGTTCACCGCCAGCAGGTTGTCCCTCACCGTGCCCGCACCCAGCGCGGTCTGCTGGAAGACGACGGAGGCGTTGCCGCGCAGGACGGAGGCGTCGGCATCCCGCCCGTCGAGGGTGACGGTGCCCGCGGCCGGCTCCACCAGCCCGGCGAGGGTGCGCAGCAGGGTGGTCTTGCCCGAGCCGGAGCGTCCGACGACCACGGTGACCGTGCCCGGGGTGAGCTCCAGAGACGCCCCGGACAACCCAGTGGTGCCGTCGGGGAAGCGGACGTCGACGTCCGCCACCCCGATGTGCGGCGCGACCGGGGCGGGGTGTGCCGGCACCACGTCCGGGGCGGTGACGACCTCGACGGCCTCGGTGAGGGTGCGGTCCAGGGAGCGCAGGCCGACTGCCAGCCGCGACACCCCGGTGACCTGCTCGACGACACGCAGCATCACGATCACGGTCACGGCGGCGGACACGGCACCCAACGTGCCGGCGTCGAAGGCCAGCCACACGGTGAGCCCGTAGCCGATGAGCACGGCCTGCAGCACCAGGCTGAACAGGATCTCGCCGGGGACCTGCCAGAACAGCAGGCGCAGGCTCCGGCCGCGCGCGTCGACCAGGGCGTCGTCCACCAGGCGGGCACCGGCGGAGACCTGCCGTGCGGTGCGTAGCGACGGCTGGGCACGGGCGTAGTCGGTGAGCCGGTCGTCGAGGTTCTCGTTCGCGGCGGTGAACTCCTCGTCGGCGCGGGTGACCATGCGGCTGGACGCCAGCAGCGCGAGCATCATCAGCACGCCCCCGGCCACGGTGACCAGGGCCGCCGGGACGGTGAAGAACGCCAGGCCCACGCCGAGGGCGAAGGTGAAGACCACCGCGGTGACCAGCGGGCCGACCAGCAGCACCGGCGCGGACGTGACCTCGTTCGCCCCGGTGGCCAGCAGGCTGCGCAGCCGGGCCGCCTTCGCGGTGGTGATCACCGGCGTCGGCCAGGACAGCACCGCGCCGGGGGCATGCCGTTGGATCGAGTGCATCAACGACAGGCCCACGGCCAGTCCCTTGTGGGCGGCGAGGATGTCGATCCCCCACGCGCCGGCGATGAGCGCGACCATGAGCAGCACCCACGGCCAGGCGTCGGCCGGGGCGCCGCCGAAGAGGTCGTCGAGCAGGGGGTAGAGCACGATCACCGCTCCGGCCTGGATGACCGAGGAGGCGACCGTGAACAGGATGAACAGGCGGAGGTCACGGCCGCCGCCGCTGATGGTGCGGATCTTGGTGAGCATCAGTGGGACTCCTCCCCGGTCATGTTGCCGGTCAGGCCGGCGTTCTCGTGGGCGTCCCACAGTCCGGCGTAGGCGCCGCCGTCGGCGATGAGCTGTTCGTGGCGTCCTGCCTCGACCACACGCCCGTGGTCCATGACCACGATCCGGTCGGCGTCGGCGACGGTGTGCAGCCGGTGGGCGATCATCAGCACCGTCTTCCCGGCGAGCAGGCGGTCGAGCGCGGTGAGGATGGCCCACTCGCTGTCCGGGTCGGCCGAGGCGGTGGCCTCGTCGAGCACGATGACGGGGGTGTCGGCGAGCAGGGCGCGGGCGATGCCGATGCGCTGGCGTTCGCCGCCGGAGAGCCGGTCGGAGTCGACCACGGTGTCGTAGCCGTCGGGCAGGGCGGTGACCGTGTCGTGGATGTTCGCCGCACGGGCGGCGGCGACGACCTGCTCGTCGGTGGCGTCCGGGGCGGTGAGGGCGATGTTGTCGCGGATGCTGGTGTGGATCAGCTGCACGTCCTGCAGCAGGATGGTGACCTTGGCGTAGAGCTCGTCCTGCGTCAGGTCGCGTATGTCGGTGCCGTCGATGCTGACCGAGCCGTCCAACGGGTCCCACAGGCGGGCGAGCAGCGCGCCGACCGTGGACTTTCCGGCGCCGGACGGCCCGACGACGGCGGTGACCGTGCCGGGGTCCAGCGCGAGGGAGAAGTCCGTGAGCACGTCGCGGTCAGGGGTGTAGCCGAACCGGACGCGGTCGAGGACCACGTGGCCGGCCGGTGCGCGGCGGTCGGCCGGGCCGGGCAGTTCCGGGGTGGTCAGCGCCAGGTCGAGGCCGGCGCGGCCGTCGAGGGAGACCAGCAGACCGCCGATGCCGCCGGTGATCGCCACGAGCTGGGCGCCGAAGGACGGGCCGAGCACCAGGAACGGGATGGCGTCGGCCACGCTGACCCAGCCGGGCAGCATCAGCAGCCAGGTGGCCACGACCAGCAGGCCGAGCACGGTGGTGGGACGGTTGATCATCACCGCCATGATCTTGGCCGCACCGGTGTCCTTCTGGAGTTTGTCGACGAAGGCGCCGACGCCGCGCAGGGTGCCGGGCAGGTCGACCACGCTGCTGTCCCCGAAGACCTGGGAGACCTCCCGCTGGGCGATGAAGCTCTGCGCCTGGCCGGTGACCGTGGAGATGTTGCGCTGGGCGATCACCACCCGGTCGCGCTCCTTGCGCTGGATGTTGACCATCACCGTGATGAACGCGGCGATCGGCAGCAGCAGCACCAGACCCAGCCGCCAGTCGACGGTGAAGAGGTAGACCAGTGCGGCCAGGGGTGTGACCACCGCGCCGACGAGGTCGGGTACGGCGTGGGTGACGATGTAGTGCATGCCGGCGACGTCGTCGGCCACGAGCTTGCGGACCTCCGAGGACTGCCGGTGGGTGAACCACCCCAGCGGCAGGCGGGCGAGCTTGTCCATGAGTCGTCGACGCAGCGCGGCGGAGTAGGTGGCGTCGTAGAAGTGCATGGCCAGCATCAGCAGCGTGGTGCCGACCGCGGAGACACCCATCACCACCAGGGCGGTGACCCCGGTGGAGAGCATCTGGTCGCGTCCGGCACCGTCGAGGAACTGGCGGCAGAGCTCGGCGAAGAGGATGAACGGAACGATGCCCAGCACCGACAGCAGGGCCTGGACCACCCCGGCGATGATCATCGGGGTGCGCGCCGGGGCGAGCACACCGGCGGACGGTGTGGGTTCAGACTGATCAGGCTGTTCAGCCTGCCCGCTCTCCTCCGTGTGTTCGGCCTCCGCGCGTTCGGCCTCCATCTCCTCCAGGACCCGCGACTTGCCCATCGCGCGTCCGGCGGCCCAGTAGCCCTGGGCGTGCAGCGTGGCCTTGTTCAGGTTGTGTTCGCGCTGCAGGACGGTCCGGGCGTGGCGGGTGGCGGTCACCTCGCCGGTGACCCAGGCGTACCAGCCGTCCCAGTCACCTCCGGCGCCGCCATTGTCAATTGCCTGCGCCAGCGCGCGGCCCTCGGGCAGTTCGTCGACCCACGCGGCGGTGATGTTCGGGCCCTGCGGCAGTGGCGCCTCGGCGTCGCTGGCATGGTGCTTCTCCAGGTAGACCACCACGGGTATGTCGGCGGGCACGGCGGCGGCGATCTGGGTGATCGCCGGGTAGGACGCCAGGTCGCCGAGCAGGAGGTACCCCTGCGGTGCGGGGTCGAGCAGTTCGAAGTCCTGCTCCCCGAACCGGGTGGCGACGAGGGTGTCGCCGGCGGTGCAGTTCTGCGCCCACCAGGACGCCGGGCCCATGGGGTGGTGGATCACGAAGTCCACGGCCAGGGTGCCGGCGACCGGGTCGGCGGCGGCGAAGGTGTAGCCGCGCTGGAACTGCTTCGACCCGCCGTCCGGGTCGGGGAACCAGGCGCGCATCCACGCGGCCGGTGCCTCGCCGTCCGGCGACAGGATCGTGTCGGACCGGAAGTGGACCCGCACCATGGTGCTGGTGCGCCATTCGGTGCCGGTCACGGTCAGGACGTGGTCCTTGGCGCCGAGCCCACGCAGCACGGCCCCCTGGAAACCTCTGCTCACGGTAAAGCCTCCTTCGGGTGAGATGAGGCTTACCGTACCTTACCGGGAGGGGGTACCGGCACCCCTCGCCTTGGTGAGCAGCAGCAGGCCGACGAGCAGCACCACACCGATGCCCAGGATGCCGAAGCGGTCCTCGCCGGTGATGCCGGTGAACAGGGAGAAGGCGGCCGGGGCCATCCAGCTCACGCTGCGTCCGGTGGTGGCGTACAGGCCGAACATCTGGCCTTCGCGTCCCGGCGGGCAGATCCGGGCCAGGTAGGAGCGCGACGCACTCTGCGCGGGGCCGACGAACAGGCACAGCAGCAGCCCGAAGATCCAGAACATCGCCGGGCCGTCCACGAAGAACAGCACGAAGGCGTCCAGCACCAGCAGGATCAGAGACACCATGATCACCGGTTTCGGCCCGACCTTGTCGTCGAGGTAACCACAGGCCAGGGCGCCGATCGCGGAGACCACGTTCGCACCGACTCCGAACAGCAGCACGTCGGCCGGACTGAGCCCGTAGACCGACACCGCGAGCACGGCGCCGAAGGTGAACACGCCGGCCAGCCCGTCGCGGAAGACCGCCGAGGCGATGAGGAACCACACGGCCGAGCGGTCGGTGCGCCACAGTTCGGCGATGTCGCGGAACAGACCGCGGTAGGACTCCGCCACCGAGGAGGTCTGCGCGGTGGGGTCGGGGGTGTTCTCCGGGACCTTGAACATCACCGGGATCGCCGAGGCCAGGAACCACACGGCGGCGATGACGGCGACGACGCGCACGTTCCAGCCGTCCTCGACCGGGACGTTGAACAGGCCACGGGTGTCGCCGTCGCCGGCGATGAAGCCGAGGTAGCAGAACAGCAGCAGGACGATGCCGCCGAAGTAGCCCATCGACCAGCCGAAGCCGGACACCCGGCCCACGTTGGCGCGGGTGGAGACCTGCGAGAGCATGGCGAAGTAGCTGACCTCGGCGAACTCGAAGGTCACGGAGGCCACGGACATGATCACGATGCCGGCCCAGAAGTAGCCGGGGGCGTCGTCGCCGATGCCGACCAGGCTGAACATCAGGCCCACGGTGACAAGCGTCCACACGGTCACGGAGCGGCGCCGGGTGCCGCGGGCGTCGGCGCGGCGTCCCATCACCGGGGCGACCAGGGCGATCGTGACCCCGCCGACGGCCATCGCCCAGCCGTACCAGGTCGCCGGGCTGGTGCCGTCGCCGAACCCGCCCTCGATGGAGCCGCCGACGGAGTCGGTGAGGTAGACGGAGAAGATGAAGGTCACGAGCACGGCGTTGAAGGCCGCCGACCCCCAGTCCCAGAACGCCCAGGCGAGGGTGGGGCCGCGGTAGATCCCGGTGAGCGCGGCGGTGTCGGTCGCGGTGTCGGTCGCGGTGTCGTGCGCGGTGTCGGGGCCGTGGCCGTCGTCGGGTGTCGTGGTCGCCATGCCAACAGACTATTGCCCAGGTGAACATACCGGGGACGCGGGTGTGGCGGGGTACTCTGTCTGTCGATGAATACACGCAGTCGCAGCACCGCCGCCGGGGCGTACGGGGCCCTGGCCGAGCACGTCTCGGCCACCGTGATCGGACGCTACTCCACGTCCTTCTCGCTGGCCACGCGGTTGCTGCCGGCCGGGGTGCGCGACGACATCCGCAACCTCTACGCCGTGGTGCGCATCGCCGACGAGATCGTGGACGGGGCCGCCGGCGTCGCCGGGGCTGCCGGGGGTACAGAAGGCACAGAGCGCACAGACGTGCGCGGCGTGCTCGACGACTACGAGGACCGCGTGCTCGCCGCGCCGGGCCGGGGGTTCCACACCGACCTGGTGCTGCACGCCTGGGCGTGCACCGCACGGCGCTGCGGGATCGACCCCGAGCACATGCGGGCCTTCTTCTCCTCGATGCGCAGCGACCTGGAGCAGGTGGTGCACGACCGTGACAGCCTGGCCCGCTACATCCACGGTTCCGCCGAGGTCATCGGCCTGATGTGCCTCGACATCTTCCTCGCCCACGCCGGGCCGGTGAGCGGGCGGCAGCGCGCCTGGCTGGAGGACGGTGCCGCCGCGCTCGGCGCGTCCTTCCAGAAGGTCAACTTCCTGCGTGACCTCGCCGACGACCGGGACGTCCTCGGGCGGCTGTACCTGCCGGAACTGCAGGACGGCCCGCTGACCGTCGCGGTGCGCGACCGCATCCTCGACGAGGTGGACGCCGGGATCGCCGAGGGGCGTCTCCGCATCCCCGCCCTGCCGTCGGGCTGCCGCGCCGGGGTGGCGTCCGCCGCCGCGCTCTACGCGGAGCTGTCCGCACGCCTGCGTCGTTCCACCCCGGAGCAGATCGTGGGTACCCGCGTGCGCGTGCCCGCCCCGGTGAAGGCCTCGCTCACCGCCCGCGCTCTCGCCGGGTCCGTCGCCGGGTCCGTCGCCGGCTCGGTCGCCGGCTCGGTGACGGGGGCACGTCGGTGAGCGCGCAACGCGCCGTCGTCGTCGGCGCCGGGGTCGCAGGTCTGGCCACCGCCGGGCTGCTGGCACGTCAGGGCTACCAGGTCACCGTGCTGGAACGCGGAGACACCGTCGGCGGGCGCGCCGGCTCGCTCAGCGTCGACGAGGCGCCGGGGTTCCGGTGGGACACCGGCCCGAGCTGGTACCTCATGCCGGAGGCCTTCGACCGGTTCTTCCACCTGATGGGCACCTCCACCGACGAGCAGCTCGACCTCACCGACCTCACCCCCGGCTACCGCCTGCTTCCGGAGGGCCTGGACCCGGTCGACGTACCGGTGGGGGAGGACGCCGTGGCAGCGCTCTTCGAGTCACTGGAGCCCGGTGCCGGTGAGACGGTGCGCGACTACCTGCACGAGGCGGGGGACACCTACCGCATCGCCGTGGAGCGTTTCCTCTACACCGACTTCTCCTCCCCGGCCCCGTTCCTCGCACCGGGTGTGCTGCGCCGGGCGGGGCGTCTGGCACGGTTGCTGACCGGCACGCTGGAGTCGCTGGTGGACGGACGTTTCGCCGACCGCAGGCTGCGCCAGATCCTGTCGTACCCGGCGGTGTTCCTGTCCTCACGTCCGTCACAGACCCCGGCGCTGTACCAGTTGATGAGCTACACCGACCTGGTGCAGGGTGTGAGGTACCCGGTCGGCGGGTTCACCAGCGTGGTCGGGGCGCTGCACCGGCTGGCCGTGGAACACGGCGCGCAGGTCCGCACAGGCGTGGACGTGACGGCGATCGTCACCGACACCGACCGGGCGAACCCGCTGCGTACGGTGCCCGGGCTCGGACGCCTCGGCGCGGCGGTGTCCTCGGCGCGGGCGCGTGGTGTCACGGTCGCCGGCGGGGAGTTCATCCCCGCCGACGTGGTCGTCAGCGCCGCCGACCTGCACCACACCGAGAACGTCCTGCTGCCGCCGGGGTTGCGCACCTACCCGGAGCCGCGGTGGCGGCGGGCGGACCCGGGGGTCGGTGCGGTGGTGGTGATGCTCGGGGTGCGCGGGGCGCTGCCGGAGCTGGCGCACCACACGCTGATCTTCAGCGAGGACTGGACGCCGGACTTCGCCGCCGTCTTCGACGGGGCTGGTACCGGCAAACCCGACTTCTCGCGCTCGGTGTACGTCTCACGTCCCTCGGCGACGGACCCGGACGTGGCGCCGGAGGGCCACGAGAACCTGTTCATCCTGGTCCCGGTGGCCTGCGACCCGACGATGGACGCCGCCACCGTGGAGGCGGTCGCCGATGCGACGGTGCGTCTCGTCGCCGAGCGCGCCGGCGTCCCGGACCTCGCCGAGCGGGTGGTGGTGCGCCGGACGTTGGGGCCGGCGGACTTCGCCACGCGCTACAACTCCTGGCGCGGCTGGGCGTTGGGTCTGGCGCACACGCTGGCGCAGTCGGCGTTCATGCGCGGCACGAACCGGTCACGGGCGGTGGGGAACCTGTACTACGCCGGCTCCACCACGACACCCGGGGTGGGGGTTCCGATGTGCCTGATCAGCGCGGAGAACGCCGTGCGGCGTCTCACGCGGGACTCGAAGGCGAAACCCCGCCCAACTAGAAGCGGTGCAGCATCACGTGGCACCGGCCGCTGGGGTCGAGACCACCGTTGACCTCGCTGTCCACGTAGCCGAGCTTGGCGTACACGTGGCGCGCGCGGTCGTTGCCGAGGTCCACGGCCAGGGAGACGCCGGGGTAGCCGGCCTGACGCGCGACGCGCAGCAGCACGGCCATCAGTGCGGTACCGCGACCGTGACCGGAGTACTCCGGGCGCACCGCGATGGCGACCTCGGGGAACTCGTCGGCCACGTAGCCGGCACCCGGGTCGTCGGCGGTGAAGGTGCGCAACCACGCGCCGCCCACCGGCGTCCCCGCGTCTGGACCGGTGTCCGTCTCGAGAATCACCCCGCCCTGTTCCGGGGTCCAGCCGTCGACGTAGGCCTCGATCTCAGCCTCGATGCCGTCGCTGACGGGCTGGCTCTCGTCACCCCACTGGTCGGTGAGGATGTAGAGGGCCCGCAGGAACTCCCGGTCGGCCTCGACGGCCGGACGGTAGCGCAGAGCAGTGGTGTCGTTCATCAGTAGATGAAGACCTCGTCGCCCGGGTTCAGGGCGTCGAAGTAGGTGATCGCGTCCTGGGTGTTCAGACGCACGCAGCCGGCGGACAGGGCGTCCAGCGTGCCCTGGTGGAAGGCGTGGCCGTTGTTGGTGAAGTACACGGCGTAGGGCATCGGCGCGTTGTTGAACTCACGGCTGATCTCGTCCTTCACCTTGTACTGCACGGTGAAGTTGCCGCGCGGGGTGTCCTGCCCGGCCTTGCCGGGGGACATGCTGACCGGCCCGTAGGACGTGTCGCCGTCCCGCTGCAGCCAGGTGCGCTTGCCGTCGATGTCCACGCACACGCGGGCGGACGCCGGGCAGGGCGTGTTGTCGGTGCTGGCGGCACGCTGCTCGGCGGCGGCGCGGGCCTCGCGCTCGGCGGCGGCGGCAGCGGCGGCGCGGTCCGCGGCGTCCTGCTCGTCCTGACGGTCCTGGACCGCACCCGGGGCGACGAGGTCGGCCAGGTCACGCACGCCCTGCTCGTAGGCGTCGCGGAACTGCTCGGGGACCTTGCCGGCCTGCAGCAGGGCGGCGTCGTGCGCGTCGAGGACGCCGTCGCGGACCATGTCGTTGATCTCGTCCGGCCCGGGCAGCTCGATGTCACCGACCGACGGCAGGTTGGCGGCGCTCGGCGCGGCGACGGCGGGGGCGATGCCCGCGCCGCCGATGCCGATCGCGGCGACGGTGGCGACGCCCAGGGCGGCCACGCGACGACGGAAGGTCCGGGCGGTGCCCGTGGGGCGGGTGTGGTGTGCTGGCTCTCTCCGAATGTTCACGGGCGCTATCCTATCCCCTGGCAACGTAGGTGGGCCACTTTTGCCTGGGTGTGTGTTGGGGCGCGTGCCCGTCCGCGTTCACCGAACGGTTACGGGAGTCGCTAGGGAAGTCACAGGTATTCTGGATGTGCCGAGCATGAAAAATCCGGGAAGCCGGTCCAGACTAGGGAGATATGAACGTGCCTGTGTCGAACAATTCCAGCAACACCAGCGGTGGCGCCCACAGTGCCCACAGCGCCCACAGTGCCCAGCCGGTGAAGGTCCTCGTCGTCGACGACGAGGCGAACATCGCCGACCTGATCAAGGCGAGGCTGGAGTTCCAGGACTTCGAGGTCCGCACCGCCGCCGACGGGGCCACCGCCCGCGAGATCGCCAAGACCTTCCGTCCGGACGCCTTCATCCTCGACGTCATGATGCCGGGGATGGACGGCTTCACCCTGCTCAACAAGTTGCGCGAGGACGGCCACGAGGCCCCCGTGCTCTTCCTCACCGCCAAGGACGGGGTGGACGACCGCATCCACGGACTGACCATCGGTGCCGACGACTACGTCACCAAGCCCTTCGCCCTGGAGGAGGTCATCACCCGCCTGCGGGTCATCCTGCGCCGGGTGCAGCCCGCCGAGGAGGACGACCCCTCGCTGATCAGCTACGCCGACATCACCCTCAACGACGACATGCACGAGGTCACCAAGGCGGGCAAGGTGGTCGACCTGTCGCCCACCGAGTTCAAGCTGCTGCGCTACCTGCTGGTGAACTCCGAGGTCGTGGTGCCGAAGTCGCGGATCCTCGACGCGGTGTGGGAGTACGACTTCGGCGGCGACGGCAACGTGGTGGAGTCCTACGTCTCCTACCTGCGCCGCAAGATCGACACGAAGGACCCCCGCCTGATCCACACCGTGCGCGGTGTGGGCTACGTGCTGCGGCTGCCGCGTAGCTGATGGCGGTGACGGACAGGATCGCCGGGCGTGCCCGGCGTGCGGGACGCACCTACCCCGGTGTCTTTCTGTCCCACTACCCCCTGAGGTTCTCCCTGGTCCTGGTGATCACGGTGCTCACCGCCCTGGGGCTGGCGGTGTCCGGCACGGTGGTGACCGGGATGATGCAGCGCTTCCTCACCGAGCGCGTCGACGAACAGCTGCAGGACAGCGCCGCGTGGGCGGCGAGCATCACCGAGTCGCCGTGCCAGGAGACCTACCAGTCCCACGACCAGCTGGTGATGCAGCGCCCCCCGTCGAAGATGTACTGGGGGCTGCCGGGTGACGCCTGTCAGACCACCGGCCCGAACAGCGTCAACGACTCACTGCCGGACGTCTCGTCGATCACCGAGTCGACGCGTCCGGTGACGGTGCCGGCGGCGGACAACTCCGCCTCCCAGGCGCCGTGGCGCGCCGCGGCGGTGACGAACGAGGACGGCGGGGTGACCGTCTTCGCCCTGCCGATGGACGGCGAGTCGAAGATCATGGACGGGATGACGACGATGCTGATCGTCATCAGCCTGCTGATCCTGGCATCCGTGACCGCCGCCAGCCTCTTCCTGGTCAGACGCGCCCTGCAGCCGCTCTACCAGGTGGAGCAGACCGCCGGACGCATCGCGCGCGGCCACCTCGACCAGCGTGTGCCCAACTGGTCGCCGAAGACCGAGGTCGGCCGGCTGTCGGTGGCGCTCAACCGGATGCTCGCGCAGATCCAGGGGGCGTTCATCGCGGTGAACGACTCCGAACGCCAGGCCCGTGAGGCCGAGTCGTCGATGCGCCGGTTCATCGGGGACGCCTCCCACGAGCTGCGTACCCCGCTGACCAGCGTGCGCGGCTACGCCGACCTCTACCGCTCGGGTGCGACGAACGACCCGGACATGGTCATCGACCGTATCTCCGCGGAGGCCGGTCGGATGAGCCTGCTGGTCGAGGACCTGCTGACGCTGGTGCGTATGGACGAGGGACGTCCCATGCGTGAGGACCCGGTGGACATGCTGGAGATCTGCCTGTCGGCCGCGGAGAACGCGCGCGTGGGATTCCCGGGACGCACCGTGAGCGTGCGCAACGAGGCACGCTCGGTGCCGGTGACGCTGGGCGACAGCGCCCGGCTGCACCAGGTCGTGGGCAACCTGGTGACCAACGCGATGCGCCACGCCGGGGACGACGCCTCGGTCGTGATGCGGCTGAGCCGTCCGGACGACGACCACCTGTCCGTGGAGGTCATCGACGACGGTGAGGGCATCGCCGCCGAGGACGTCCCGCACCTGTTCGAGCGTTTCTACCGTGCCGACGTGTCGCGTTCCCGCCAGTCCGGCGGATCGGGCCTGGGCCTGTCGATCGTGAAGCGTTTGATCGAGCGGCACAACGGCACGATCACCGTGGAGAGCGAGCTGGGCGAGGGGACGACGTTCCGTATCCTGCTGCCGGTGTGGCGCGACGACGGCGACGACGGTGAGGACGACGACGACCTTGAGGACCTTGAGGACGCCGAAGACATCTCGGAGGAAGAACCGGACCAGGAGCCGGGCGGGGCTTCGGGCCGCGACACCTGGGGCGGCTGACACCGGTCGGCCTAAGCGCCGGGAGCCCCGGGTGGAGCGTCCAGTGCCTCGACGACGAGCGTGCCGACGATGCGGTGGTGGGGGATCACCGCGTGACTGACCCGGGCGTCCGGGAACCGGTCCTGCACGGTGACGAACCGCAGCGGGCCGCGGTGGGCGTCCAACCCGGTCAGCGGGTCGTGTGAGCCCAGCGCGAGGGCCCGGTCGCGCGGGACGATCCGGTCGCCACGGGTGATGACCTGGGTGACCGGCACCGTGGAGCCCACGGTGTGCGCCAGCACCTCGCGCAGCACCGGGGAGCCGGCGAGCTGGTCGGCCAACGCCGGGGAGAACGCCCGGTCCAGGCGGTGCAGGACGCGGTGCTCGGGCGGGCGGAACCACGGGCGCGCCACCCCGCGGAAGTCCGCCGCCAACCCCACGACGTGACGCACCGCGTCGGCGTCGAGCCTGCCGGAGGAGGCCAGCGCCAGCAGCCCGCCCTGGGAGTGCCCGACGAGGTCGACGGGACCGTGGGTCTCGACGATATGGGACACCTGTGCGGTGACCTCCTCGAGGGAGTCGTGTAGACCGCCGGTCCCACGGTGACCGTAGGACACCGACAGTACCGGGCGTCCCGACTCCCGGAGGGCCGGGACGATGCGCTCGAAGTTCCCCCGGCTGCCGGCGGTGCCGTGCACGAGGACGACAGGACGCAGGGCGGTACTGCCGGTGCCGGCGGTGCCGGCGGTGCCGGCAGTGACGTCCGCGCCGGCCGGAGCGTCCGGAGTGTCCTTCCAGGGGTCGACCGCCTGCGGCAGGCGGTCGAGCAGGCGGCACAGCAGCGGGGGACGTGGTGCGGGCATCCCCCTACTCTGCCACCGGGACGGACGACATGGCGGACGGGGCGTGCGCCCCCGTCAGCTACCGCCGCCGGACCGGGGAGCGGTCCCGGGATGTGACCGCGCCGATGATCGAGCCGGTGATCCAGGCCAGCAGCGGTCCGACCACCGCAGTCAGGCCAAGGGCCAGCCACTGGGAGGAGGTCAGGAAACCGGTGTAGAACTCGGAGTGGCCCAGCACCTCGCGCACCGACTGACTGACCCGGGGGAGGACACCGACGACGACTCCGAACACGGTGCCGGGCAGGGCGATGAACAGGGCCTGTGTGGCGGAGAACCTGCGCAGCAGTCCCGGGCCGGCGCCGATCGCCGTGATGGTCGACATGTCACGCCGTGACTCCGTCGCCGCCAGCATCACCACCAGCAGCACCGTGCCCAGGGTGAGCAACCAGCTCAAGGCGACGGGAATGGTGACCCACATCGCCTGTTCTCCGTCTACTGCAGGCGTGTCAACGGTGACGTTGGGGGAGTTCGTCGGCCAGACTCCCATGGTCGTGCCGGCGGCCGCGAGGAGGGACGGCCGGGAATCGAGGAGGAAGACCTCGCCCTGGTACCGCTGTTCGAGGCTCAATGACTCGGCGGTGTCCGGGCTCAGCGCCACCTGGTCGGCTCCGGTGCCACCCGTGAGACCGGGGATGACGACAGCCGGAATCCGCAGCGTGTCATCCGGGGGTCCAGGGTCCTCGTCGGAGTAGCCGGGTGTGTAGCCGTAGTACGGGTCGTACTCGCGCAGGTCGAGGGGGAGCTCATCTCCCTCGAGAAGCTCCGGGTTCGAGACCACGGCCTTACCCTCGGCGAGGGCATCGACCGCGGCGCTGACGTCATGGTCCTCGACGCCGGAGAAGGTGGAGTACAGGTTCCCGTCGGTGGCCCGGATGTCCGCCCAGTCGTAGAGCGGGTAGAAGCCGCCCGATTTTCTCCTGTCGTCGAAGCTCAGACTCACGCTGAAGGTGCGGCCGTCGACGGTACGGGACCCGATGTCCGCGAGCGGGTGGTGGGACAGCGCGCCCAGGCGTTCCCCGGCCTGGTCGATCTCGGTGGTGTAGAGCGACTCGTTTCCGCCCTGGTACGTCGACATCACCGCCACGTTGTCGCGGTAGTGCGTCTGGACCTGCGTGTTGTAGGACAACGTGAGCGCGGTGGCGGCGAGGAACGTCGTGCCCGCGATGGCGGCGATGGCCGGCACCGTCCGGTGGTTGTTGCGCAGACTGTCGCGCACCGCCAGCCGACCTGCGGTGGGCAGGATGTTCCCGAGCCGGGACAGCAACCACACGCTCAAACCACTGCTGAGCACGACACCGATGCCCGCGACTGCGATACCGAGCGGGACGAGGTTGTCGGAGGCTGCGATCAGGAACACTCCAGGGATCAGGAACAGCGGGCCGATGAGCATCCGCAGCCGGAAGCCTGACATGCGCTGGCTCCCACCGTCGGCCAGGGCCTGCACGGGGTCCTCCTTCCCCGCGCGGATGGCGGGAACCAGTGCCGACGTCACCCCGCAGACCAGGGCGACGACCGCGGTGAGCGCGGCAGCGACCCAGGACCAGTAGAACCCTCCCGTGCCGTAGAGGGATATCAGTGCGGCGCCGACTCCCACGGACATGGCGAGGCCCAGGACCGTGCCGATCAGCCCGACGATGATGCCCTGGGCCAGCATCGTCAGCCGTAGGTCGCGGGGAGAGGCACCGGTGGCGCTCAACAGGCCCATCGCGCGGCGTTGACGTCGCGCGGAGACGGCGAACACGGGGGTGACCACCGCAGAGACCAGCAGGATCCCGAGAGCGAGGAATCCGAGGAACGTCGCTGCCGTGGCGCCGTCGAGGTAACTCGATCCGTGGCTCGCCTGGTTGTCGACGCTCGGCAGGGAGGGGAGCTCCGCGGCGGAGGACATGACCGCGTCCTCGATCTCGTCGGCGCGCTCAGAGTCGTGCGGCATGTACCAGGTCACGTTCATCGCGGACCGGTTGACCGGGACGTCGTCGGCGTTGACGACGGACCCCTGGTGGTCGGCACCGAGGACGACCGTCAGCTCGGCGCCGTCCACGGTGACGGTGTCACCGTCCTCGGCGTCCAGCAGGAAGGCGGCCTGATTGTTGAGGTGTACGGTGCCGGAATCGACCTCGGGGCCGGTGCCGTCCGCAGAGGGGAGCACGGTGACGGCCGTGAGGTCGACCGTCCTGTCCCCCTTGCTGAACTCGGAGTCCTGGAAGATTCCGGCGGACAGTGAGTCCGTGAGGTCGCCGATGGCGCCGCGGAGCTCCCCGCCCTGGGCGTCCACGGTCTCCATGGTCGTGTCCTGCGCCTCCTCCCTCTCGAACTGCAGTGAACTGGCGCTGCTGATCGGGGAGTTCTGGTAATCACGGTCGTAGCCGAGCGCCATCGAGGCGAACCCGACGATCAGGGACACCGGAAGGGCGAACAGCAGGACGGCGACGACGGTGCGCACCTTGTGGGAGGCGAGGTCGCGCCGGGCGAGGCGGAAGGCCACGCCGGCCCGGGCGGTGGGGGAGGATCTGGTGGTGGAGTTGTTCATGGCAATCACTCCACGATCCGGCCGTCGCGCAGGTGCACGGTACGGTCCGCCCAGGCGGCGAAGCGGGGCTCGTGGGTGACGAGCAGGCCGGCGGCGCCGTCATTCACCCGGTCGCGCAGCAGCGACATCACCGACTCCGCGGTGACCGAGTCCAACGCACCGGTGGGCTCGTCGGCGAGGAAGAGGTGACGGTCGCCGATCAGCGCGCGGGCCACGGCCACGCGCTGCTGCTGGCCACCGGAGATCTCGGACGGGAACCGGTCGGCGGTCTGGGCGAGGTTGATCTCCTCCAACGCCGCGACGGCGGCGGCGCGGGCGTCCTTCCGCTTCGTCCCGTTGAGTTCCAGGGGAAGGGAGACGTTCTCCGCCACGGTGAGGGTGGGGATCAGGTTGTAGTCCTGGAAGACGTAGCCCACGTGGGTGCGGCGGACCTCGGCGCGGGCCTGCGGCGAGAGGTGGGAGACGTCCACCCCGGCGACGAGGACGCGTCCGTCGCTGACGGTGTCCAGCGTGCCGGCCACGTTGAGCAGCGTGGACTTGCCGGAACCGGACGGGCCCATCACGGCGACGAGTTCGCCGGGTTCGATGGTCAGGCTGACCTTGTCGAGTGCGGTGACGGTGGTGGGGCCGTCCTGGTGGAACCTGCTGACCTGGTCGAGGTACAGGGCGGCGGCGTTGGTCGTCGCGTCCTGCGACCGGTTGCCGGAGAGGCGCCGGGGGGACAGGGGTGAGGTGTCGTTGGGGCGTATCATGGCGTCAGTTCTCCTCGGTAGTGGTGGCGGGCGGCAGTGACTCGACCTGGTCGAGCCAGCGGATCTGGGACTCCATGTCGAAGATCCGGCGCTCCAGCTGCAGCCGGTCGGCCGCGGTGGACGGTGGGACCTCCGCCTTGCTCCTCGTGAGCGTGCGGAGTTCGTCGAGGACGGCGAGACGTTGGTTGTGCAGGACGGAGGCGAAGTCCATGCCGTCCGGCAGGCGGCCGGTGGCGGACGCCGCCATCGCGGTCTTGATCACCAGGTCGTCGCGGTCGTTGGGTGGCGGCAGGATGGGGGAGTGCCACCAGGTGGTCAGCTCGGCGCGGCCGGTGTCGGTGACCGCGTAGACCTCGGTGTGCCGTCCGGACTCGCCGGTGTCGGACCCGGTGGGTTCGACGAGGCCGTCGCGGGTGAGGCGTTGGATCGTCTGGTAGACCTGTCCGACATTGACTGGCCAGGTGGCGCGCGTTCGGTCCTCGAAGTCGGACTTCAGCCGCCCGACGCTGCGGGGTTGCTCGGCCAGCAGGCTGAGCAGGGCGAACTTGATGGACATGATGCGTGTTCCCTTGCTGGAATCGGGGTGCTTACTCGGTAAGTTCCATTGAGGTTACCGGGTAAGTTACCGAGTAAGCAAGGGGGCGGGCACCGCCGGTCCACGGCGAGTGCGTTCCCCTGTGCCCCCCGCGCGACCTCAGTCGCGCAGCCCCTCCTCCAGGATCTTCACCACCAGCTCCTGGACCTCCGGGTGCGCGGGCATCTCGTCGTGGCGCACCCGGCTGACCCCCTGGTCCTGCAGGAACGCATTCCACACCCGTGCCGGACCGCCGGGGCCGTCACCCGAGTCCGGCTCCAGGAACGCGGTCTCGTAGGGGACCACGGTGGTGTCGTTGCGGGTGGCCAGGCACGAGTACCGGATCCCCGGGCGGGTCTCCGGCGCGGTCGTCATCGTGTCGATCAGCGGGGAACCCACCACCTGCTGCAGCCCCGCCGGCCCCATCATCTTGCTGATCACCGCCTCTGCCACACGCACGGTCGTCTCGCTGGCGGTGATCACCGAGGCCATCAGTCCGCGGACCGTGGTGCCGTGGTGCGGGGAGGAGAGCGTGACCAGGTGGTGGACCCGGTCGGCGCCACCCATCTCGTTGATCCAGTAGCGGGCGAGCAGCCCGCCCTGGGAGTGACCGACGATGTCGATCTTCTCCGCCCCGGTGGCGGCGAAGACCTGGTCGATGTAGGCGGCGATGTCCTTCGCCGAGGTGATCACGTCCTGCGTGCCGTGCACGCCGTAGTCCGGCGCGAACACCACCCACCCCTTGTCACGCAGCGAGACCACGAGGTTCTGCCACGCGTTCTTCGACGAGATCGTGCCGTGCAGCAGCACCACCGGGTACGGGTGCTCCTCGGTGGGGCGGGCGTGCCAGAGGTCGTCGACGAAACCCACCGTGTACTGGCGCGCGCCGATCGGCAGGGTGGTCGACCCGCCGGGCAGCTGCGGGGTGCGTGGCAGCAGCCGGGAGGGGAACTCCAGGGTGTTGCGCACCCCGTCGGTGAACTGGGAGAGCTGGTTGAGCAACGTCTTTCCCGGCGCCTCGAGGAACTGGCTCTGCTGCGCCTGCTGGGCCTCGTCCTCGGCCTCGGCGATCGCCTTGGCGATGGCCTCGATCTCGTCCTCCATCAGCCCGCGCTGACGTCCGAACCGGTGGTGACGCCGCGTGCCCGCAGTCCCGCACGGATCTTCTCCGCCGCCTCGTCCATCTTGTCGGCGTCGGTGTCGCCCATGCCCAGGGCGTTGGACAGGTCGTAGCCGGACATGTCGGAGGCCGGGAACACGTGGATGTGGGCGTGGGGCACCTCGAAGCCGGCGATGAGGTAGCCGGCGCGCGGCGCGTCGAAGGTGTCCACGATCGCCGCACCCACGTGCTGGGCGACCTCGTTGAGGTGGGCCCACAGCCCGGGCTCCAGGTCGGTCCACCGGTCGACCTCCTCCACCGGCACGACCAGGGTGTGGCCGTAGGCCACGGGCTCGATGGTGAGGAACGCCGCCACGGTCTCGTCACGGTAGACGAACCGGCCGGGGAGGTCGCCGGAGATGATGCTGCTGAATACGGAAGCCATGGCGTCGATCGTAGCGGCTAAACTGGTCAGCCATGCGCACACTCGTCATCGGCAACGGAGCCCGCGAACACGCCCTGGCCTATTCACTGTCCACCGACCCCGAGGTCAGCGAGGTGCACGTCGCACCCGGTAACCCCGGCCTCGCCGGGGTCGCCACGCTGCACCCCGGCCTCAAGGCCGACGACGGGGAGGCCGTCGTCTCCCTCGCCCGGGAGCTCGCCGCGGACCTGGTCGTCGTCGGCCCGGAGATCCCCCTGGTCGCCGGCGTCGGAGACGCCCTGCGTGAGGCCGGTTTCCCGGTCTTCGGCCCCTCGGCCGCCGCCGCCCGTATCGAGGGCTCGAAGGCGTTCGCCAAGGAGATCATGGCGTCCGCCGGCGTGAAGACCGCCCACGCGGAGTCCGTCCTGCCGGGCGCCTCGTCCGACGAGATCGCCGCGGCCGTCGACCGTTTCGGCCCGACGTGGGTCGTGAAGGACGACGGGCTGGCCGGCGGCAAGGGTGTCGTGGTCACCCCCGATCGGGAGGAGGCGCTCGAGCACGTGCGCCACGTCCACGCCGCCGGCAACCCGGTGCTGCTGGAGAGTTTCCTCGACGGGCCGGAGGTGTCGCTGTTCTGTCTGGTGGACGGGGAGACCGTGGTCCCGCTGCTGCCCGCGCAGGACCACAAGCGCGTCGGCGACGACGACGAAGGTCCGAACACCGGCGGCATGGGCGCCTACACACCGCTGCCGTGGCTGCCGCAGGACGGTGTGCAGACCATCGTCGACGAGGTCGTCGCCCCCGTCGCCGCGCAGATGGTGAAGGAGGGCTGCCCGTTCTCCGGCCTGCTCTACGCCGGCCTGGCCTGGGGGGCCGACGGCCCCGCCGTGGTCGAGTTCAACTGCCGCTTCGGCGACCCGGAGACCCAGGCCGTCCTCGACCTGCTGACCACCCCACTCGGCGGCGTGCTCAATGCGGTCGCCACCGGCACCCTCGCCGAGCTGCCCGCCCTGCAGTGGAAGGACGGCTACGCGGTCACCGTCGTGCTCGCCGCGGAGAACTACCCGGGCACCCCGGTCACCGGGGTGGAGATCTCCGGTGCCGCCGCGGGCGACGAGGCGCGCGGCATCCGCGCCGCCGGTGTCGCCGCAGGGCAGGACGGGACGTTGGTCTCCGCCGGTGGCCGCGTCCTGAACGTCATCGGCACCGGTGCGACGCTGGAAGACGCCCGCGCCGCCGCCTACGCCGAACTGGACAAGGTCTCGCTGCCCGGCGGGCACTTCCGCACCGACATCGGCCTCGCCGCGGTCGAGGGGCGCATCGCGGTGCCGGGGCGGTAGCCGGGGCAGTAACCGGGCACTGATCTGTGAGGGACGAGCGGATAGTCTGGACGGATGATCAACAGAACTCTCCGCCGCACCTGCGCGGCCGTCACCACGGCAGGTCTGCTGTTCGGTGCGTCCGCGTGCTCGTCCGACAGTGAGTCCGACTCCGGTGACGCCACGTCGGGCGACCCGGCGGACATGATGCTCACCGACTCCGACACCCCCGCCGGCTGGGAGTGGAGCGACGCGGCCGAGGTCTTCGAGGACGGCAACGACGACGACATGTCCGAACTGCTGGACGCCGCCAACGCCGTGGTCACCGACCCCGAGCAGTGCGCGTCCATCGCCCCGTCCGTGGTCTCGATGCTCGCTCAGCTCTACGACAACCCCGACACCACGGCCGCGGCCGGGTTCCTCCCGCAGGCGGACTCGGACCCCGGTGTGGTCAACGCGATGGTCTCCACCGACCCGGAGAACACCGGGATGGCGTTGCCGGACGACCTGTCGGAGTGCGAGTCCTTCACACAGCGTTCGGAGCTGGAACCGGAGCGCCCGACGGTGAACTTCCGGGCGGACGCCACCGACGCCGAGATCCTCGGCGCCGAGAACGTCCACGTCATCACCGTGGTCAACGACGCGGACTCGGAGCAGGGCGACAACCCGCTCTCGGTGGTCGTCGGCACCGTCGACGGGGTGGCCTTCCGCGTCGACGCCAGCGGCATCGACGAACCCCAGATCCTCATGGACCTCGCCGACCGCCAGGTCGACCGGATCCGCGGCACCGACCCGGACGCGCGGTGACCGATGCCTGAAGGTCATGTGATCCACCGGCTCGCCGACGAACTCACCACCCGCTTCGCCGGACGGCCCGTCAACGTCTCCTCCCCGCAGGGACGGTTCGCCACCGAGGCCGCCGCGCTCGACGGCCGTCTCTTCGCCGGCGCCGAGGCATGGGGGAAGCACCTCTTCCTGCACTTCGGCGACCCCTCCGCGCCGGACGCCCGGATCATCCACATCCACCTCGGCCTGATCGGGACCTTCACCCTGGAACCCTTCGCCGCACCCCGCGGCCAGGTGCGCCTGCGTATCGACGACGGGGACGTCGCCGCCGACCTGCGTGGCCCGCAGCGGTGCGTCGTCGTCGGACCGGCGGAGGAGGACGCCGCGCTGGCGAAGCTCGGCGTCGACCCGTTGCGTCCCGTCGACGGGACGACGCCGGACGCCGTCCTGAACGAGGAGAAGCGCCAGCGCGCGTTCGCGCGCACGCGGCGCTCCTCGAAACCGATCGGCGCGCTGCTGATGGACCAGTCGATGTACGCCGGGGTGGGCAGCATCTACCGCACCGAGGCGTTGTTCCGCGCCGGCATCGACCCCACGCTGCCGGGGTCGTCGCTGACCGGGGGCGAGCTCTCGGACATCTGGGACGACATGGTCGTGCTCATGGACTACGGCCTCGAACACGGCCGGATCGACACGGTGCGTGACGAGCACACCCCGGAGGCGATGGGGCGCGAGCCGCGCAAGGACGACCACGGCGGCGAGGTGTACGTCTACCGTCGCGCCGGCCTGCCGTGCCTGGTGTGCGGCACGCCGGTGGAGCTGGGGGAGATGGCCGCGCGCAAGATCTACTGGTGCCCGGTATGCCAGGCGGGGCGTTGACGGGTCCGATTGAGCTGGATTACTCGCCGTCGACGTCGAAGATGTCGGCGACGTCGGTGAGGATGTGGTCGGCGCCGATCGGACTGACCGAGGTCATCCAGGTCCCCTCGTCGACGTCGACCTTGCGTCCGGCGAAGGCCTTCCAGGTGGCGGTGTCGAGGACGGCATCCGAGATCGCCGCCCATTCGGCGGCCTTCGCGGTGCCCTCCTCGGGTACCGCGACAAGAAGGAGGTCGGCCTCGGCCTGGTCCAGGTTCTCCCGCGAGACCACGTACATCCCGTAGTCCTGACCGGGGTAGCCGGACTCCTGGTTGGCAGGACGGGGCAGGTCGACCATCGCCAGGACCGAGCCGGAGAACGTGTCCTCGCCGTACAGCCTGATCGTGTTCTCGTCCTTGATCCGCACCACGCTGACGTCCGGCACGCCGTCGCCGTCGCCGTCGCTGGCGGCGTCGCGGACGCGCTCGCCGATGCGTCCTGCGCGCTCGCCGATCGCGTCGAGCCGGTCACGTGCCTCCTCGGCCTTTCCGAGGGCCTCGCCGGTGAGCAGGTAGTTCTCCTGCCAGGTGTCGCCGGTGTCCTCGCTGAAGACGGTGGGGGCGATCTCCTCCAGCTGGTCGTAGTACTCGGCGTGCCGGACGTCGGACGACAGGATGAGGTCCGGGTCCAACGCGGCGATCTTCTCCAGCTGCGGTTCGGAGATGTCACCGACCGACTCCACGTCCGCCGCGCGTGCCGCCTGCTCGTCGTCGAGGTAGGACGGAACCAGGTCGGCGCCGATGTCGGAGACGCCGACGACCGTTCCACCGAGGTCCACCGCGTAGTCCAGGAAGGCGTTGTCCAGGGCGATGATGCGCTGCGGGGCCTGTTCGATCTCCGTCGTGCCGCGGAAGTGGTCCACGGTGAGGGGGAAGGCTTCCGAGGAGGCTGCTCGGGTATCTGTGCTGGTGCTGGCGCTGTCGGCGGCGTCAGAGGAACAGGAGGTCAGGGCCAGGCCGGCGATAAGGGCCGGGATCAGGGCTGCGCTGCACGCGCGGATCGTTTTCACGGGTTAAGGATAGCGTCACTTGACTAGCCAACGGCGGTGTTCCCGTAAGAACGCAAGCCGATTCTGTCGGCCGGGAACAACGGACATGACAGAATCGGCCCCAGTTGCTCCGCGAGGGTGTGGTTGCGGCGTCTCTTCCGCACCGCGGGTGTGGGATACTGGTTGCCGTGGCTGACAAAAAGAAGATCTCGAATGTCCTGGCGAACCGCTACGCCTCCGCTGAACTCACCGGCATCTGGAGCCCGGAGGACAAGATCCTCATGGAACGCCGCCTGTGGATCGCGGTGATGAAGGCGCAGAAGAACCTCGGTGTCGACATCGACGGTGCGGCGATCGCCGACTACGAGCGGGTCATCGGCACCATCGACCTGGCGTCCATCGCCGAGCGGGAGAAGGTCACCCGCCACGACGTGAAGGCACGCATCGAGGAGTTCAACGCCCTGGCCGGGCACGAGGACATCCACAAGGGCATGACCAGCCGGGACCTCACCGAGAACGTCGAACAGCTGCAGATCCACCGGTCGCTGACCATCGCCCGCGACAAGGCCATCGCCGTGCTCGCGCAGATCGGACGTCACGCAGGCGCCTACAAGTCCCTGGTCATGGCCGGACGCTCGCACAACGTCGCGGCGCAGGCCACCACGCTGGGCAAGCGCTTCGCCTCCGCCGCCGACGAGCTCATGGTCGGCATCGAGCGCATCGAGAACCTGCTGGACCGTTACCCGCTGCGCGGCGTGAAGGGCCCGATGGGCACCAGCCAGGACATGCTCGACCTGCTCGGCGGGGACGCCGCCAAGCTGGCGGCCCTGGAACGCACCATCGCCGACGAGCTCGGCTTCGCCCGCATCTTCGACTCCGTCGGCCAGGTCTACCCCCGCTCCCTCGACTTCGACGCCCTCTCCGCCCTGGTGGAGCTGGGTGCCTCGATGTCGTCGCTGTCGATGACGATCCGTCTGATGGCCGGCAACGAGACCGTCACGGAGGGCTTCAAGGAGGGGCAGGTCGGATCCTCGGCGATGCCGCACAAGATGAACGCGCGCTCGTGTGAGCGAGTCGGCGGCCTGCAGATTATCCTGCGCGGCTACATGACGATGGCCTCCGACCTCGCCGGCTCGCAGTGGAACGAGGGCGACGTGTTCTGCTCGGTGGTGCGCCGCGTGGCTCTGCCGGACGCCTTCTTCGCCTTCGACGGCATGTGCGAGACCTTCCTCACCGTCCTCGACGAGTTCGGCGCCTTCCCCGCGATGATCGACCGTGAGCTGGAGCGTTACCTGCCGTTCCTGGCCACGACCCGCATCCTCATGGCCGCCGTCCGTGCCGGCGTGGGTCGCGAGACCGCCCACGAGGTCATCAAGGAGAACGCGGTGGCCGTGGCGCTGAACATGCGCGAGAACGGTGGAGACCAGGATCTGGTCCAGCGTCTCGCCGCCGATGCGCGTCTGCCGTTGGACGAGGACGCGTTGGACGCTGCGCTCGCCGACCGGCACGCCTTCATCGGCGCGGCCGAGGACCAGGTCGCCCGCGTTCTTGCCCGGGTCAACGCGCTGGTGTCGGCCCACCCGACCGCCGCGGCGTACCGGCCGGACGAGATCCTCTAGAGCGCGAGAACGTCGAGCAGCAGCCACGCCCCGAAGCCGGTGAGCAGGATCCCGGAGAACGCCGTCACCACGGTGTTCAGGCGGGGCCGCCCGGTGAGCACGCTGCGTGCGAAGACCGCCACGATGAAGTAGACCACCAGCACCTCGGCGATGAAGATGCTCCCGAGCAGCCCGGTCTGTGCCGCGGAATTCCATCCGTCCGGCGTGAGGTACTGGGGCAGGAGGGCGAGCAGCAGCATCATCGCCTTCGGGTTGATGCCGCTGACTCCCATGCCGCGCAGGTACAGGCTCAGGTCGGTGGTACCGGCGGAGGACGCGGGGGACGCCCCGCCCGGGGCGTCCGTCACTGCGCTGCCGCCGGCGCGCAGGCTCAGCAGCGTGCTCACACCCAGGTAGGTGATGTAGCAGGCGCCGACGAGGGTGAGCACGCTGAGGACGTCCGGATGCGAGGACACCAGCGCGCCGACGCCCACGGCGACGACGGCGACGAGCAGGACGTAGCCGCTGGCGAGCCCGAGTACGGGCGGGGCCACCGACTTACCGCGGGGGCCGGCGCTGATGACGTAGGCCCAGTCCGCACCGGGCATCATCGTCAGGAGGGCGGCGGTGGCGGCGAACTGCAGGACTAGTGAGGCTTCCATGTGGTGAAAGCTTATTGCAGGTCGGCTGAAATGTGTTTCGAAGTTTCGGCGTTCAACCGCGCTGCTGTGGGATAATCTTCGGCATGGATGCCGTAGACCGAAAAATTATCTCATTGCTTCAGCAGGACGGGAGGATGAGCGTCACCGACCTCGCCGAGCAGGCGCGGTTGAGTGTGTCGACCTGCCACCGTCGCCTGCGCGACCTGGAGGGCAGCGGGGTGATCCGCGGCTACCACGCCGCGGTCGACCCGGAAGCCCTCGGACTGACCTTCGAGGCGCTGGTCATGGTGACGATGGGGCGGACGGACCAGGCCACGGTCGCCGCCTTCGAGGAGGCCGTCGCGCGCGAACCGGCCATCGTCTCCGTGGAACGGTTGTTCGGGGAGACCGACTTCATCCTGCGTACGCTCACCCGGGACCTCGCCGGCTACCAGGAGCTCTACGACGCGGTGCTCGGCACCCTCCCGGGTGTCGAGCGGTTGAACTCCACCATGGTGATGAAGCGCGTCGTGGACGGGACCAGGGGTCCTACTCCACGGTGACGAGGAGGTCGCCGCCCTCGACCTTCGTCGGCTGGCTCATCACCACGCGGGTGACCTTGCCGGCCACCGGGGCGGTGATCGTGGCCTCCATCTTCATCGCCTCGATCACCGCGACCGCGTCGCCGGCCTCCACCGAGTCGCCGACGGAGGCGTTGACGGTGACCACACCGGCGAAGGGTGCGGCGACGTGGCCGTCGACGCTCGGGTCGGCCTTCTCCGCGGCGGCGGTGACCGACTCCACCGAGCGGTCACGCACCCGCATCGGACGGATCTGCCCGTTGACGGTGCACACCACCTGGCGCATGCCCTTGTCGTCGGGCTCGCCGACGGCGTCGAGGCGCACCACCATCGGCGGATTGTTGTTGATGCGCACCACGGTCTCCTCGCCCTCGACGAGGCCGTAGAGGAACTGGCGGTCGGTGAGGATCGACACGTCACCGAAGGTGCGCTTGTGCTCGGCGAAGCCCTTGGCCTCCTTGGTGAACAGCAGGCGGCTCAGCGCGCCACGGCGCTGGTCGGACGTCCCGGCGTCGAGCAGTGCGGCCTCGTCGTCGGGCACCTCGACGGTGCGTGAGGCGGTGTCGCCGCGTCCCTCCAGCGCGCGGGTACGCAGCGGTTCGGGCCACCCGCCGGGCGGGGTGCCCAGCTCGCCGCGCAGGAAGGCGATCACGGAGGCGGGGATGTCGTAGCGCTGCGGGTCGGCGGCGAAGTCGGCCACCGACACCCCGGCACCGACGAGGTGCAGGGCCAGGTCGCCGACGACCTTGGACGAGGGGGTGACCTTGGTGGGCCGGCCGAGCAGGTCGTTGACCTCGGCGTAGGCGTCCTCGATGAGTTCGAAGCGATCGCCCAGGCCCAGCGCGGTTGCCTGGGTGCGCAGGTTGGACAGCTGACCGCCGGGGATCTCGTGGGTGTACACCCGTCCGGTCGGGCCGGCGAGTCCGGACTCGAAGGGGGCGTAGACCGCGCGCACGGCTTCCCAGTAGGGCTCCAGCGAGTTCACCGCGTCCAGCGAGATGCCGGTGTCGCGCGGGGAGTGGGCCATCGCCGCGACGATCGCCGACAGGGAGGGCTGTGAGGTGGTGCCGGCCATGGAGGCGGCGGCACCGTCGACGGCGTCGACGCCGGCGTGGGCGGCGGCGAGGTAGGTCGCCAGCTGGCCACCGGCGGTGTCGTGGGTGTGGAGGTGCACCGGCAGGTCGAAGTTCTTGCGCAGCGCGGTGACCAGGGTGTGCGCGGCGGTGGGGCGCAGCAGCCCGGCCATGTCCTTGATCGCCAGCACGTGTGCGCCGGAGTCCACGATCTTCTCGGCCAGGCGCAGGTAGTAGTCCAGGGTGTAGAGGTCCTCGGACGGGTCGGCGAGGTCACCGGAGTAGGCCATGGCGACCTCGGCGACGGCGGTGTCCGTGTCCAGGACCGCGTCGATGGCGGTGCGCATCTGGTCGATGTCGTTGAGCGCGTCGAAGATGCGGAAGATGTCCACCCCGCCAGCGGCGGCCTCGGCGACGAAGGAGCGGCACACCGAGTCCGGGTAGGGGGTGTAGCCCACGGTGTTGCGCCCGCGCAGCAGCATCTGGATGTTGGTGTTGGGCATCGCGGCGCGCAGCTTGTCGAGGCGTTCCCAGGGGTCCTCGTGCAGGAACTGCATCGCCACGTCGAAGGTGGCCCCGCCCCAGGCCTCCACACTGAGCAGTTCGGGGGTCAGCTGGGCGACGGCCTCGGCGGCGTCGACCAGCGGGTTGGTGCGCACCCGGGTGGCCAGCAGCGACTGGTGGGCGTCGCGGAAGGTGGTGTCGGTGACACCCAGGGCGTCGGCGTCGCGCAGCTGGCGGGCGAAGCCGGTGGGGCCGAGCTCGAGCAGCCGGTCGCGCGAGCCGGTCGGCAGGGCGATCTCAGAGTCGTTGCCGTTGCCGGTGGCGGTGGTGAGTTCGGGCAGCTTGCGGCGGGGCACGACCTCGGTCGGACGCGGCCCGTTGGGCTGGTTCACGGTGACGTCGGCGAGGTAGTCCAGGAGGCGTCCGGCCTCGTCGTCGGCCGGCGGGGCGGTGAGCAGGTGCGGGTGCTCGGCGATGAAGGACGTGGCGATGCGGTGGTGGCGGAAGTCGTCCTCACGCAGGAGCGCGCGCAGGAAGCCGATGTTGGTGGCCACCCCGGAGACGGTGAACTCCGCCAGGGCGCGCTGGGCGCGTGCCACGGCCTGGGCGAAGTCGGCTCCGCGGCAGGTCATCTTCACCAGCATCGAGTCGAAGTGCGCGGAGATCTCGCCGCCCAGTGAGGCCGCGCCGTCGAGGCGCACCCCGGCGCCGCCCGGGGAGCGGTAGGCGGTGATGGTGCCGGTGTCGGGCCGGAAACCGTTGGACGGGTCCTCGGTGGTGATGCGGCACTGCAGTGCCGCCCCGCGGGTGACGATGTCCTCCTGGCGCAGGCCCAGGTCTTCCAGGGTCGCGCCGGCGGCGATCTGGATCTGGGACTTGACCAGGTCGATCTGGGTGACTTCCTCGGTGACGGTGTGCTCGACCTGGATGCGCGGGTTCATCTCGATGAACACGTGGTTGCCGGCCTCGTCGACGAGGAACTCCACGGTGCCGGCACCGCGGTAGTTGATCGACTCGCAGAAACGTACGGCGTCGGCGCAGATCTTCTCGCGCAGCGCCGGGTCCAGGTGCTGGGCCGGGGCGATCTCGACGACCTTCTGGTGGCGACGCTGCAGCGAGCAGTCACGCTCGTAGAGGTGCACCACGTTGCCGGTGCCGTCGCCGAGGATCTGGACCTCGATGTGCTGCGGGTTGATCACGGCGCGTTCGATGTAGACCCGGGCGTCGCCGAAGGCGGCCTCGGCCTCGCGTGAGGCCTCGGCGGCGCGGTCGGCGAGCTCGTCGGGGGAGCCGACGAAGCGCATGCCGCGTCCTCCACCGCCGGCGACGGCCTTGACGAACAGCGGGTAGGTGCGGCCCTCGGCGAAGGAGACGAGTTCGTCGATGTCGGCGCTGGGTGCGGAGTCGTCGAGGATCGGCAGGCCGGCCTTCTCGGCGGCCTCCACGGCGGCGGACTTGTCGCCGGTGAGGTCGAGGGTCTCGGGGTCCGGGCCGATGAAGGTCAGGCCGGCCTCGGCGGCGCGGCGGGCGAGGGTGGCGTTCTCGGAGAGGAAACCGTAGCCGGGGTAGATCGCGTCGGCGCCGGTGTCGAGGGCGGCGCGGATGACTTCGTCGATGTTGAGGTAGGCCTTGACCGGTGAGTCGTCGGTGCCGATGCGCACCGCTTCGGAGGCGAAGGAGCGGTGGAAGGAGTTCCGGTCCTCGCGGGGGTAGACCGCCACGGTGGTGGCGCCGGTCTCGAATGCGGCGCGGAAGGCACGCACCGCGATCTCGCCGCGGTTGGCGACGAGGATCTTGGAGAACGAGTGCGGGCTGGCGTCGGCGAGGGTCGTGGAGTCGGCCATGTGAGGCGTCCTTTCCGAAGGGGGCTGGTGGGGCAAGTCGGTACTGTGTGGTCAGACCAGACCTAAAGAATACTGGTGATCTACGCCACTGTCGAGAGGGCAGGGGGAGTACGCGACGCGCCCGCGGCGACGGTGGGGACCGTCGGCGCGGGCGCGTGCGGGAGGCGGAGAGCAGGTCAGGCGCGGATGTTCTCCTCGACCGAGCGCTGCTGTTCGCCGTCGTAGGCACTGAGCGGACGGATCAGGGCGTTGGACTCGTTCTGCTCCACGATGTGGGCGGTCCAGCCGACGACCCGGGCCATCACGAAGATGGGCGTGAAGAACGGGATGTCGATGCCGAGCATGTAGTAGGTCGGCCCGGCGGGGAAGTCCAGGTTCGGCAGGATGCCGGTGCGCTTCTCCATCGCGGCCTGCATGTTGTCGTACATCTGGACCCACTTGTCACCGTCGTGGTTCGCGGCGGTGCGGCGCATCGCAGCCTCCATCGACGGCACACGCGAGTCACCCTTCTTGTACACGCGGTGGCCGAAGCCCATGATCTTCTGCTTGTTGTCGGCCTTGTCCAGCACCCACGCCTCGGCCTCCGCGGGGTCGTCGACCTCGAGGAAGTTGTGCATCACGGCCTCGTTCGCCCCACCGTGCAGCGCGCCCTTGAGCGCGCCGATGGCACCGGTGACCGCGGAGTAGACGTCCGCGGTGGTGGAGGTGATCACCCGTCCGGTGAAGGTGGAGGCGTTGAAGGAGTGCTCCGCGTACAGGATCAGCGACTGGTCGAACGCCTTGACGTCGTCCATGTTGTTGGCCGGGGAGTCCGGCCCGTCGCCGAAGCACATGTACAGGAAGTTCGACGCGATCCCACGGGTCCGCGACGGCGGGATGAACTCCAGGCCGCGACGCCGGCGCATGTCGTAGGCGATGATCGCCGGCAGCTTCGCCAGCAGGCTCACCCCGGTGCGGCGCACCGTGTCGGAACTGTTGTCCTCGTTGGTCACGTCCTGCGTGCCCAGCCAGCTCACCGCCGTGCGGACGACGTCCATGGGGTGGGCGGTCTTCGGCAGGGAGGCGATGAGGTCCAGCAGGCCACGGGTGACCGGACGCAGGGCGCGCTCGCGCTGCCCGAACTCCTGGTACTCGCGCCAGGTCGGCAGCTCCTTGTTCCACAGCAGGTAGGCGACGTCCTCGAAGCTGCAGTGCTCCACGAGCTCCTGGACGGGGTAGCCGCGGTACGTCAGGGAGTTGGTCTCCGGGACGACCTTGGACACGGCGGTGTAGTCGACGACCACACCGTTGAGGCCCTTGCGGATCTCCTGGGTGGTGTCTGCGTTCTTCTCGCTCATCGGGAAAGTCCTTTCGGGTGGTGCGGTGGTGGGGTGGTGTCAGGCCTCGTCGGGACGGGTGTAGGTGAACACGTCGTTGTCGAAGGCGTTGTACTCCTCGTAGCGCAGCAGTTCGTACAGGCGGGAGCGGTGCTGCATCCGGTCGACCCAGTCGGCCTGGGTGCCGGTCTCGGCGATGTCGGACAGGGCGGCCTCGACCTGCCCCATCGCGATGCGCAGCGTGGTGACCGGGTAGATCACCGCGTTGTAGCCGATGTCCTGCAACGTCTGTGCGCTGAGCAGCTCGGTCTTGCCGAACTCGGTCATGTTCGCCAGCAGGGGGGTGTCGACCGCGGCGCGGAACTTCTCGAAGTCCGCCGGGGTGTGCAGCGCCTCGGTGAAGATGAGGTCGGCACCGGCGTCGGCGTAGGCCTTCGCCCGCTCGATGGCGGAGTCGATGCCCTCGACACCGGCGGCGTCGGTCCGCGCACAGATCACGAAGGAGTCGTCGCGACGCTCGTTGACCGCGGCGGTGATCCGGCGCAGCATCAGTTCGGTCGGCACGACCTCCTTGCCGTCGAGGTGACCGCAGCGCTTGGGGTTGACCTGGTCCTCCAGGTGGCAGCCGGCGACGCCGGCGTCCTCCAGCTCGCTGACGGTGCGGGCGGCGGACATCGGCTCGCCGAAGCCGGTGTCGGCGTCCACCAGGACGGGCAGGTCGGTGGAGCGGGCGATCTGGCGGGAGCGTCCGGCGACCTCGGTCAGCGTCGTCAGGCCGATGTCCGGCAGCGCCAGGTCAGCGGCGACGACCGCGCCGGAGACGTACACGCCGTCGAGGCCGGCTTCCTGGATCGCACGGGCCACCAGCGGGGAGAACGCCCCGGGGATGCGCTGGATCGTGCCGGACGTCAGCCCCGCCCGGAACTTCTCCCGACGCTCGGTGGGGGTGACGTTGCTCGAGAACAGGCCCGGCACCTAGAACAGCCCCTCGGTGATCTTCGGCGCGCGGGCGAGCACGTCCTCGGAGAAGGTGACGGTGAGCTGGTTGAGGTCACCGGCGCCGAGCTCCAGGGTGTTCGTCGCGGCCTCGAGGAAGCGGTCCTGCTCCTTCTCGTCGACCAGGCCCTCGGCCAGGGTGCGGAACTTGCCG
Organism: Corynebacterium sp. AOP12-C2-36; assembly: GCF_052379185.1. Classification (NCBI taxonomy): domain Bacteria; kingdom Bacillati; phylum Actinomycetota; class Actinomycetes; order Mycobacteriales; family Corynebacteriaceae; genus Corynebacterium; species Corynebacterium sp. AOP12-C2-36. The sequence goes on from NZ_JBQSYJ010000008.1 coordinate 122,151, forward strand.
ATGTACTGCTCACGGGTGAACGGGTGAGCACCCAGCGGGTGGGCGTCGGCGACGGCCAGCTCGTCCTCCAGGACGCTGCCGTCCTTCAGGGTGATCACGGCCTTCGCACCGAAGGCCTTCTCGGCCGGGTCGGTGGAGTGGTAGCGGCGCGTCCACTCCGGGTCCTCCACGGTGGAGATCTTGTTCCACAGCTCGATGGTCTCGGCGCGGCGCGCGCGCTCCGGGGAGTAGCTGTGCTCGTGGTGCCAGTCGCCGTCCTCCAGCGCCACGGCGAAGATGTACATCACCGAGTGGTCGAGGGTCTCGCGGGAAGCGTCCGGGTCGAACTTCTGCGGGTCGTTCGCACCGGTGCCGATCACGTAGTGGGTGTGGTGGCTGGTGTGCAGGACGATGGACTCGACCTGCGACGGGTCCACGCCCTGCTCGCGCAGCTGCGCGCCCATGCGGCGGGCCAGGTCGATCGGCGCCTGGGACTGGTACTCCGCGGAGTGCTGCTTGGTGTAGGTGTCCAGGATGCCGCGCTTCTCCTCGCCGGCGCCGGGCAGCGGCACGGTGTAGTCGGCGTCCTTGCCGTCCAGCATCCAGGCGATGAAGCCGTCCTCGCCCTCCCAGATGGGGGACGGGGCACCCTCGCCGCGCATCGCACGGTCGACGGACTCGATGGCCATCTTGCCGGCGAAGGCCGGGGCGAAGGCCTTCCAGGAGCTGATCAGGCCCTTGCGGGACTGACGGGTGGCGGTGGTGGTGTGCAGCGCCTGGCCGATGGCCTGGTAGATCGTCTCGGTGTCGAGCTTCAGCAGCGTGCCGATACCCGCGGCCACGGACGGGCCGAGGTGGGCGACGTGGTCGATCTTGTGCTCGTGCAGGCAGATGCCCTTGACCAGGTCGACCTGGATCTCGTAGCCGGTGACGATGCCGCGCACCAGCTCCGCACCGGACAGGCCCTTGTGCTGGGCCGTGGCCAGGATCGGCGGGATGTTGTCGCCCGGGTGGGAGTACTCCGCGGCGAGGAAGGTGTCGTGGAAGTCCAGCTCACGCACCGCGGTGCCGTTGGCCAGGGCCGCCCACTCCGGGGAGTAGGTGCCGGGCACGCCGAAGACGGTGGAGCCGGGGGAGTAGGGGTGGCTCAGCGCCTGGGAGCGCGCGGTCGACGGCGGGCGACGCAGCACGGAGGCCACGGCGACGGAGGCGTTGTCGATGATGCGGTTGACCGCCATGTCGGCGGAGTCCTGCGGGACGGCCACCGGGTCGGCCGCGACTTCGGCGACCTTCCAGGCCAGGTGCTCCTTCTTCGGGAACTCTTCAGCGGAAGGGTGGACGCGGACGGTGTGCTTCTCCACGGGGTGGGGCTCCTAGAGGCTCTCGGTGTGAGACGTGCCGACCGACCCAGGGCGTGCTGTGACTGCCGACACATCGTTTCCGCGTCCACTATGCCATCGGAGTCCGGGGTAAATGTTCTGTTTCGGAAAGGGTGCTCCGCGTGCGTTCCTCCGCCACCCCCGGCGTTGTCCGGTACCTCACCGGATACCGGCGGTGGCGGGGGGAGGGGGCGGATCAGGAGAGGTGGCGTAGGTAGCTGTCCGGGTCGCCGAGGAACCGGCGCCAGCTCTGCACCAGCGCCAGATCGTCGTAGTCGCGGCGGTGCAGGCCGGTCTCGTCGAGTTCGAGGATCATCGCCCCGGGGGCGGACGCCAGCAGCGGCGAGTGGGTCGCCATGATCACCTGGGAACCGCGTTCGAGCAGGTCGGCGATCTGGGCCAGGAGCAGCAGGCACCCGTTGAAGGAGAGCGCGGATTCCGCCTCGTCGAAGACCCAGAGTCCCCGCATCCCCGCGCGTTCGGTGACGAACTCTACGAAGGACTCCCCGTGGCTCTGGAAGTTGAACTGGTCCGGGCGTCCCGAGTCTAGGGAGATGCCGTCGAGATAGGCCAGGTGGCCGTGCATCGTCTCGGCGCGCAGGAAGACCCCGTTCTTCGGTGCGCCGCCCTCACGGATGAGCTTCATGTTCTCCGCGAGCCCGGACTCGGTGCGCTGCGTGTGGTGCATCGAGTTGTGCGTGCCGCCCTCCGGGTTGAGGCCGTACGCCTCGGCGATGGCCTCGACCAGGGTGGATTTACCGGAACCGTTCTCGCCCACCAGGACGGTGAGCTGCGGCAGGTCCAGTCCGTTGTCCAGTACCTCACGTACCGCCGGGATGTCCGCCGGCCAGGCGTTCCTCGGGGCGGGGTTGATCCCGAGCTCCTCGATCCGACGCACGGGCAGCGGGGCGGGACGCTGCGGGTAGTAGACCATGGCCTCCAGCCTAGCGACACGAAACCCCACGGGATTGTCGGTCCAGGCTCCCTGGACCAACAACCGCGAGGGGTTTCAGAGCGCTTCAGGGGGTTTCAGATCACCCCTGGTGCAGGGGGATCGACCCACCGGGGATCGAGTCGAGCAGCCGACGGGTGTACTCCTCCTGCGGGTGGTCGAAGAGGTCGTCGGTCTCGCCGCGCTCCACGATCCTGCCGTGCTGCATCACCAGCGTCTCGTCGGCGATCTGCTTGACCACCGCGAGGTCGTGGGTGATGAACAGGTAGGTCAGGCCCATGTCGCGCTGCAGCTGGTTGAGCAGGTCCAGGACCTGCGACTGCACCAGCACGTCCAGGGCGCTGACCGCCTCGTCGAGGATCAGGGCCTCCGGGCCCAACGCCATGGCGCGGGCGATGGCCACGCGCTGGCGCTGACCGCCGGAGAGTTCGCCGGGGAACCGCGACATCATCGACTGCGGCATCGCCACCAGGTCGAGGAGTTCGCGCACGCGCTTCTCGCGGTCCTTCTTCGACCCCACACCGTGGATCTTCAGCGGCTCGGCGATGGTGTTGAACACCGAGTACATCGGGTCGACCGAACCGTAGGGGTTCTGGAACACCGGCTGGACACGGCGCCGGAACTCCAGTTCGGACCTGCGGTCCAGGTCGGTGACGTCCGTGCCGTCGAAGGTGACGGTGCCGGAGGTGGGCTTGAGCAGCCCGAGCACCATCTGGGCCACGGTGGACTTGCCGGAGCCGGACTCACCGACCAGCGCCAGGGTGCGTCCGCGGCGCAGGAAGAAGTTGATGTCGTCCGCGGCGGTGAAGTCCTCCTTGCGCCACGGCTTGTCGCCGGGCACCTGGAAGACCTTGCTGAGCTTGTCGACGGTGATCAGCGGGTTCTCGTCCTTCGTTCCGGACGCATCGGCGCCGTCTGCGCCGCCGCTGGCGTCGGACGGCTCGGCGACCTGCACCTCGCTGCGGCGCGCACCGATCGACGGTGCCGCGGCGACGAGCTTGCGGGTGTAGGGGTGGTGCGGGTCCTGCAGGATCTCCAGTGCCGGACCGGACTCCACCACGTGGCCCTGGCTCATCACCACGATGCGGTCGGCACGCTCGGCGGCCAGGCCCAGGTCGTGGGTGATCAGCAGCACGGCGGTGCCGAGCTCCTCGGTCAGACCCTGCAGGTGGTCGAGGATCTGGCGCTGCACGGTCACGTCCAGGGCGGACGTGGGCTCGTCTGCGATCAGCAGGGACGGACGCGCCGCCAGACCGCAGGCGATCAGCGCGCGCTGGCGCATGCCGCCGGAGTACTGGTGCGGGTACTGGCTGATGCGCCGTTCGGCGTCGTCCAGCCCGGCCTCGCCGAGCAGCTCCACGGCGCGGGTGTGCGCGGCGGAACCGGTGGCGATGTTATTGGCCTTCAGCGCCTCCTTGACGTGGTGGCCGATGGTCCACACCGGGTTGAGGTTGCTCATCGGGTCCTGGGGGACCAGGCCGATGTGGTCGCCGCGCAGTTCGGTGAAGCGTTTCGGGCTGGCGTGGGTGATGTCCTCGCCCTCGAAGGTGATGGTGCCGGCGGTGACGTGCCCGTCTCCGGGCATCAGGCCCATGATGCTCATGGCGCTGGTGGACTTGCCGGAGCCGGACTCGCCGACCACGGCCACGGTCTCACCGGGGAAGATGTCCAGGTCGAAGCCGAAGACGGTGGGTTTCGGGTCCTTGGTGCTGCCGAAGGCGATGTCGACACCGCGCATGGACAGCAGGGGTTGGTCGCTCATCGGGTGCGCTCCTTCGGGTCGAGGGCGTCTTTGAGGGTGTCGCCCAGCAGGATGAAACCGAGGACGGTGATCGCGAGGGCACCGGCCGGGTAGAACAGGATCTCCGGGGACAGACGCAGGACGTCCTGCGCGGTCGAGATGTCGTTGCCCCAGGACACGGTGTCCGGCGGCAGGCCGACGCCGAGGTAGGACAACGTCGCCTCGGCGACGATGTAGATGCCCAGGTTGGTGGTCATCATCACGATGATCGGGGCGAGGCAGTTCGGCAGGATGTGGCGCACGAGGATCGCGCCGCGGGTCAGGCCCAGGGCGCGGGACGCCTGCACGTACTCGTTGTTCTTGGCCTGCAGCACCGCGCCGCGGACCATGCGGGCCATCTGCGGCCAACCGAAGGCGGAGAGCACCAGCACCACGGTCCACACGTTGCGCACCTCGAAGAGCTGCATCAGCACGATGGCGGCGAGCAGCAGCGGCACGGCGAAGAAGATGTCGGTCAGGCGCGACAGCACGGCGTCGATCCAGCCGCCGAAGTAGCCGGCGAGGGCGCCGACCACCACGCCGAGAAGGGCGACGATGAGGGTGGTCACCAGGCCGGTGACCACGGACGCCTGGGCACCGTAGATGGTGCGGGCGAAGACGTCGTAGCCCTGCTGGGTGAAGCCGAAGGGGTGCCCCTCACGCGCGGGTTCGAGGGAGTCCTCGAGGTTGGCGGTCATCGGGTCGGTGGAGGTGAACAGCCCGGGGAAGACGGTGACGAGCAGGACGGCGAGGATGATCACCGTGGAGATCCAGAACATCGGACGGCGCCTCAGGTTGCGCCAGGCCGTGCCCCAGAAGCCCGCCGGGGCGTCCTCCGGGAGGAGCTGGTCCCGGGTCAGGACGTCCTCCGTGGCGACCTCGGCGACCCAGCGTTCATTGCGGTTGTGGATGTCAGGCATATCGGATCCTCGGGTCGAGCAGGGCGTAGAGCAGGTCGATGATCAGGTTGGCCACCACGAAGATGACCACCAGGATCGTCACGACACTGACCACGGTGGGGGCCTCACCGATGCTGACGGACTGGAAGATCAGTCCGCCGACACCGTGGATGTTGAAGATGCCCTCGGTGACGATCGCCCCGCCCATCAGGACGGCGAGGTCGGCTCCGAGGAAGGTCACGACGGGGACCAGCGAGTTGCGCAGGACGTGGTCACGCACGACGACGCCGCGGGAGAGCCCGCGGGCCGAGGCGGTGCGCACGAAGTCGGCGCGCAGGTTCTGCGCCACCTCGGAGCGGGTCAACCGCAGGACGTAGGCGAAGGACACCATGCCCAGCACGATCGCCGGCAGCAGCAGACGGCTGAACGAGCCGTCCGAACCCACGGTCGGTGGGACCACGCCCCACTTGATGCCGAAGAGGAACTGTCCGACGAAGCCGATGACGAAGGTCGGCACGGCGATGATGAACAGGGACACGACCAGCAGGGTCGAGTCGAACCAGGAGCCCTTGCGCAGTCCGGCGATCAGGCCGAAGACGATGCCCATGACCGCCTCGATGACCAGGGCCATCAGTGCCAGCCGGATGGTGATTGGGAAGGTCTCGGCGAGGACCTCGGTGACGGCACGTCCGGAGAACGTGGTGCCCATGTCACCGGTGAAGAAGCCGCCGATGAAGAGGAAGTACTGGACCAGGAAGGGCTTGTCCAGGTTGTAGTCGGCGCGGATCTGGTCGAGGACGGCCGGTTCGGCGGCCTTGTCGCCGGCCAGCGCGAGCACCGGGTCGCCCGGCATGAGGAAGACCATCGCGTAGATGAGGAACGTGGCCCCGAAGAAGACGGGGATGAGCTGGAGCAGGCGTTTACCGAGGTACCACCACACGGTCACTCACCGTCCTTCGTGATGTCGGTGTAGACGGGCATTCCCTGCCAGTTCGTCTGCACGCCGTGCAGGTCAGGGTTCCACGCCGTGGTCGCGGAGTAGTACCAGAGCGGGATCTGGGGGAGGTCCTGCATGAGGACGGCCTGCGCCTGGTCGTAGTAGGGCTGGGCCGCGGTGGAGTCCGGGGAGGCGGACGCCTTGGCCAGCAGGTCGTCGAACTCCGGGTCGGAGTAGTCGCCGTCGTTCGAGCTGCCACCGGTGCGGTAGTTCGAGACGAGGAAGGACGAGATCGACGGGTAGTCGGCGTTCCAGCCGGCACGGAAAGCGGTGCCGACGGTGCGGTTCACGATCGCGTCGCGCTGGGCCTGGAAGGTGGGGTAGGCCTTGCCGGACGCCTTGATGCCCAGCACCTGCCGGATGCTGTTGGTCACGCCCTCGACCCACTGCTGGTGGCCGCCGTCGGCGTTGTAGGCGATCTGGAAGGTGTCGCCGCTGTAGGGGTTGATCTCGTTGGCCTGCTCCCAGAGTTCCCTCGCCTTCTCCGGCTGGTAGGTCAGGACCTCCTTGCCGGGGATGTCGGCGATGCCGCCCTCCAGGGTCGGGGCACCGAAGTCCTCGGCAACCTGGCGGCCGTCGAAGAAGAGCTTCTCGATGATCAGATCCCGGTCGATCGCCATGGAGATCGCCGCACGCCGCAGCCGGCCCTCCTCGTCGGTCTGGAAACCGGGGAGGTACTCGGGGATGGTGAAGTTCTGGATGGCGGCGTAGGGCGCGTCGTCGTTGCTGTCCGGGAAGTCCGCCCGGTAGCTGGGCATCGCCCGGGGACCGACGTTCTCACGCATGTGGTCCAGGTCGCCGGACTGCAGGTCGGCGTAGGCGGTGGCCACGTCGGAGTAGTGCTTGAAGGCGATGCCGGGGTTCTTCGCCTTGTTCTCCCCGGCGTAGGTCTCGTTGGCCTTCAGGGTGATGGACACGTTGTGCTGCCAGGCGCCGTCCCCGTCGAACTCGTAGGGCCCGTTGCCGATGGGGTGGTTGCCGAAGGCGTCCATGTCCTCGAAGGCCACCTGCGGCAGCGGGGCGAAGGCGATGTAGCCGAGCTGGGTGGGGAAGGAGGCGTCCGGTGCGGAGAGGTCGATGGTGAACTCGTGGTCGTTGACCTCGGTGAGCCCGGACATCTCCGTGGTGCTGGAGCCTTCCGCGGCAAGCTCGTCGTAGCCCTCGATGGCTGAGAAGAAGTCCGCGCCCAGCTGGGCGTTGGAGGAGTCCGCGCCGAAGTTCCAGGCGTCGATGAAACTGGCGGCGGTGACGGGTTCACCGTTGGAGAACTCCCAGCCGTCCTTCAGGGTCACGTGGAAGCTGGAGGAGTCCTCGTTGGGGTCGATCTCCTCGGCCACGGCGTTGTAGGGTTCGCCTTCCGGGCTGTAGGCGACGAGGCCGGTGTACATCATGCGTAGCACCTCACCGCCGTTGTTCTCGTTGGTGTTGGTCGTGAGCAGCGGATTCTGTGGTTCGCCGCCGAAGAACGTGATGTAGTCGGACGGGATGTCGTCCCGGTCCGGCACACACGCCGTCGTGGTGAGCACTAAAGCGAGCCCGGTGAGGGTCGCCGCCAGTGCCCGACGGGGTCGGATTCTCATGGATGGCACTTTCGTGAGGTGTACAGGAAACGTCAAGAAATGAATTCTAGTGAAACTGTGGCGTCTCGCATGGTGAAACAAAAATTTGTCACCTCCGGACCCACCCCGCCGCGGGCGCCACGGGGGCGCGTGGAGATTGACGGGGACGGGGGCTAGACTCTGCAGGCCATGCGACCTGACTTGTCCGACTACACCCACTTCTCCGCGGGGAAGGTCCGTGAGATCTACGAGATCGACGAGGACACCCTGCTCATGGTGGCCACCGACCGGATCTCCGCCTTCGACTTCGTGCTGGACACCCCCATCCCGGACAAGGGCCGGGTCCTCACCGCGATGAGCGACTTCTTCTTCGGACGGATCGACTTCCCGAACCACCTCGCCGGCGCCGCCGACGACGAGCGCATCCCGCAGAAGTCCCTGGGCCGCGCCCAGGTCTGCCGCAAGCTGGAGATGCTGCCCTTCGAGTGTGTGGTCCGTGGCTACCTCACCGGTTCAGGCCTGGCTGAATACAAGGACAACGGCACGGTCTGCGGAGTGGAACTGCCCGAGGGGCTGACCGAGGCGTCGAAGCTCCCCGAGCCGATCTTCACCCCCGCGACGAAGGCGGAGCTCGGCGACCACGACGAGAACGTCTCCTTCGACGTCGTCGTGGAGAGCCTCGGACGCGAGCGCGCCGAGGAGCTGCGCGACGCCTCGATCGAGATCTACACCCAGGCGTCCGGCATCGCCGCGGAGCACGGCATCATCCTGGCGGACACGAAGTTCGAGTTCGGTCTGGACGCCGCGGGCAACTTGGTGCTCGGTGACGAGGTCCTCACACCCGACTCCTCGCGCTACTGGCCGGCGGACACCTACGAGGAGGGCAAGGTCCAGCCCAGCTTCGACAAGCAGTACGTGCGCAACTGGCTCACCGGGCCGAAGTCCGGGTGGGACCGCAACGCCGGCACCCCGCCGCCGGAGCTGCCCGGCCCGGTCATCGAGGCCACCCGCGAACGCTACGTGGACGCCTACGAGCGCATCTCGGGGGAGCGCTTCGCCGACTGGATCGGCACCTGCACCGACCGCTGAGTGAACGGCGTCGGGTGGGGCGTCTACCATCGTGTCCCATGGATGTGAACCCACCGGTAGCCAAGAAGAAGCCCGTCACCCGTAGCTTCCACGGCCGTGATGTCGTCGACGACTACGAGTGGCTGCGCGACAAGGACAATTCCGAGGTCCTGGCGCACCTCACCGCCGAGAACGCGTACACCGACGCCCGTACCGCCCACCTCAAGCCCCTGGAGGACGCGGTCTTCGAGGAGGTGAAGTCGCGGATCCAGGAGACCGACCTCTCCGTCCCGGTGCGGTCGGGGCAGTGGTGGTACTTCTCGCGTACGGAGGAGGGCAAGAGCTACGCCACGATGTGCCGCATCCCGGTGGACACCACCGACGCGGACGCGGCGTGGACGCCGCCGGAGATCGTGGCGGGGGAACCCGCCGCCCGCGAGGAGGTCCTGCTGGACTGCAACGTCCTGGCCGAGGGCGAGGAGTTCTTCAGCCTCGGCGCGGCGAGCATCACGCTCGACGGCACGCTGCTGGCGTACTCCACGGACACCGTCGGCGACGAGCGCTTCACCCTGCGGGTGAAGGACCTGGTCAACGGCGTCCTGCTGGACGACGTCCTGGAGGGCGTCGCCTACGGCGCGACGTGGGTGGGCGACGACCACCTCTTCTACCAGCGCGTGGACGACGCCTGGCGTCCCCACGAGATCTGGCGTCACCGTATCGGCACCCCCGAGAGCGAGGACGTGTGCGTCTTCCGCGAGGACGACGAGGCGTACTGGACCGGTGTCGGCGTGACCCGTTCGGAGCGCTTCCTGCTGGTCTCCACCGCCTCGAAGACCACCTCGGAGACGTGGTACCTCGACGTCTCGGAGGCCACGGGCGACCCCGAGGGCGAGCTGACCTGCATCCGTCCCCGCGAGAAGGACGTGCAGTACGACGTCGACCACGTGGTCGTCGGCGGCGAGGACGCCTGGCTGGTCGTGCGTGAGGAGCTCGAGGGTCTGCCCAACGGCGAGGTCGGACACCACCCGCTGGGGACCATCGACAGCTTCGACGGGGCGTCCTACGAGGTTGTCGTCGCCCACCGCGACGACGTGCGCGTCGAGGGAGTGGACTGCTTCGCCGACCACCTCGTGCTCGCCACCCGCGAGAACGCCATCGAGAAGCTGGCGCTGATGGACGTCTCCGACGCCGCCGGCGGCTGGGGCACCTTCGAGCCCATCGGGTTCGACGAGGAGATCTACTCCGCCGGCACCGTCGGCAACTCCGAGTGGGAGTCGCCGGTGCTGCGCATCAGTTACACCAGTTACGTCACCCCGGCGCAGGTGTGGGAGATCGACCTGCGCACCGGTGAGCGCACGCTGCGCCGCGAGCAGACGGTGCTCGGCGACTTCGACCGCTCCCGCTACACCGCCACGCGCCGCTGGGTGGACGCCCCGGACGGGGCGCGCATCCCCGTCTCCCTGGTGCACCGCACCGACGTCTCCCTCGACACGGGCAACCCGGTGCTGCTGTACGGCTACGGCTCCTACGAGGCCAGCATGGACCCGTACTTCTCGGTGTTCCGCCTGTCGATGCTCGACCGCGGCGTGGTCTACGCCGTCGCCCACGTCCGCGGGGGCGGGGAGATGGGACGCACCTGGTACGAGCAGGGCAAGGAGCTGAACAAGACCAACACCTTCACCGACTTCATCGCGGTGGCGGACGATCTCATCGCCGCCGGCATCACCACGCCGCAGCAGATGGTCGCCGAGGGCGGGTCCGCCGGTGGGCTGCTGATGGGCGCGGTGGCGAACATGGCACCGGACCGCTTCGCCGGTATCGAGGCCGTGGTCCCCTTCGTCGACCCCCTGACCAGCATCCTCATGCCGGAGCTGCCGTTGACGGTCACGGAGTGGGAGGAGTGGGGCGACCCGTACCACGATCCGCAGGTGTACGACTACATGGCGACCTACTCGCCGTACGAGAACGTGACCGCGCAGGCCTACCCGCCGATCCTGGCGATCAGCGGGCTCAACGACACCCGCGTGCTCTACGTCGAGCCCACGAAGTGGATCGCGAAGCTGCGCGAGGTCGCCGGCGAGGTCGACGGCGAAACCGGTGACTTCCTGCTGAAGACCGACATGACCTCCGGTCACGGGGGAGTGTCGGGGCGCTACGAGAAGTGGCACCAGTCCGCCTTCGAGACCGCCTGGGAGCTCGACCGGATGGGTGCCACGGAGCTGCTGGACTGATCAGGTTTCCTGACCTGCTGTTCCGAGGGGGACCCCGCGCCCGCCGGTTCGCGATGTCCGGGCCACCCGGTATGGTGGTGCCTTGTTCCCCACCTACAGCTAGCAGCAAGGAAACAAGAGGAAACCCAGTGGCACGTGTCGTAGTCAATGTCATGCCCAAGGCCGAGATCCTGGATCCCCAGGGACAGGCCGTCGTTCGTGCCCTGGGACGCATCGGCGTCTCAGGCGTCGAGGATGTCCGTCAGGGCAAGCGTTTCGAGCTGGAGGTGGACGGCTCCGTCTCCGCCGAGGAGTTGGACCGCATCGCCTCCACCCTGCTCGCCAACACGGTGATCGAGGACTACGAGGTCGTATCCGCTGAGGTCACCGAGTGAGCGCGCGCATCGGGGTCATCACCTTCCCCGGCACCCTGGACGACGTGGACGCCGCCCGCGCGGTGCGCATCGCTGGTGCCGAGGCCGTGGAGCTGTGGCACGCGGACGCCGACCTGAAGGACGTCGATGCCGTCGTCGTCCCCGGCGGGTTCTCCTACGGTGACTACCTGCGTTCCGGGGCGATCGCCGCCCAGGCGCCGGTGGTGCGCTCGGTGGTCGAGAAGGCCGCCGCCGGCATGCCGGTGCTGGGCATCTGCAACGGCTTCCAGATCCTCACCGAGTCCGGGCTGCTGCCCGGGGCGCTGACCCGTAACCAGGGCCTGCACTTCCACTGCACCGACGCCGAGCTCGAGGTCGTCAACGCCGACACGGCGTGGACGTCTTCGCTGGACGCCGGGCAGCGCATCATCATCCCGTCGAAGCACGGGGAGGGCCGTTTCCAGGCCTCGGCGAACACCGTCGCCGAGCTCGAGGCGGAGGGCCGGGTGGTCTTCCGCTACACCGACAACTACAACGGTTCGGTCAACGGCATCGCCGGGATCAGCTCCGCCGACGGGCGGGTCGTGGGCCTGATGCCGCACCCGGAGCACGCCGTGGAGACCCTGACCGGGCCGTCGTTGGACGGCCTGGAGATGTTCCTGTCCGCCGTCGGCACCGTGGCAGCCTGAGGAGATACAGCACATGACTGACTTGAACGACACCGTCGCCCAGGCGTCCGCCACCCCGGACCTGGACCAGCCGTGGGCAGAACTGGGCCTGAAGCCCGACGAGTACCAGCGCATCCGTGACATCCTCGGCAGGCGTCCCACCGACGCCGAGCTGGCGATGTATTCGGTGATGTGGTCGGAGCACTGCTCCTACAAGTCCTCCAAGGCGCACCTGCGCTACTTCGGTGAGACCACCACCGAGGAGATGAAGTCGAAGATGCTCGCCGGCATCGGCGAGAACGCCGGCGTCATCGACATCGGCGACGGCAACGCCGTGACCTTCAAGGTCGAGTCCCACAACCACCCGTCCTACGTGGAGCCCTACCAGGGCGCGGCCACCGGTGTCGGCGGCATCGTCCGCGACATCATGGCCATGGGCGCCCGCCCGGTCGCGGTGATGGACCAGCTGCGCTTCGGCGCGGCGGACGCCCCGGACACCCAGCGGGTGCTGCCCGGCGTCGTCGCCGGCGTCGGCGGGTACGGCAACAGCCTGGGGCTGCCCAACCTCGGCGGCGAGACGGTCTTCGATGCGTCCTACGCGGGTAACCCGCTGGTCAACGCGCTGTGCGTGGGTACGCTCAAGAGTGACGACCTGAAGCTCGCCTTCGCCTCCGGCGTCGGCAACCGGGTCATCCTCTTCGGCTCGCGTACCGGGCTGGACGGCATCGGCGGCGTGTCCGTCCTGGCGTCCGACACCTTCGAGGAGGGTGCCGAGCGCAAGCTGCCGGCCGTGCAGGTCGGCGACCCCTTCGCCGAGAAGGTGCTCATCGAGTGCTGCCTCGACCTGTACAACGCCGGCGTGGTCGTCGGTATCCAGGACCTCGGCGGCGCGGGCCTGTCCTGCGCCACCGCCGAGCTCGCCGCCGCCGGCGACGGTGGCATGCACGTGAACCTGGACAAGGTGAACCTGCGTGCCGAGGGCATGACCGCCGCGGAGATCCTCTCCTCGGAGTCGCAGGAACGCATGATGGCCGTGGTCACCCCGGACAACGTGGACGCGTTCATGGCCGTGTGCGAGAAGTGGGAGGTCATCGCCTCCGACCTCGGTGAGGTCACCGACGGCGACCACCTGGTCATCGAGCACCGTGGCGAGATCGTCGTCGACGCCGACGCCGCCACCATGGCCGACGAGGGCCCGGTCTACGACCGCCCCGTCGCCCGCCCGGACTTCCAGGACGCGCTCACCGTCGAGCCCGGCCTGGCCCGTCCGACCTCGGTCGACGAGCTGCGCCGCACCGTGCTGGACCTGGCGGCGTCGCCCGCCCTGTGCTCGCGCGCCTTCATCACCGAGCAGTACGACCGCTACGTGCGCGGCAACACCGTGCTCGCGAAGGACGCCGACGCCGGAGTGCTGCGCATCGACGAGGAGACCGGCCGCGGCATCGCCGTGGCCACCGACGCGTCCGGTCGCTACACCAAGCTCGACCCGAACACCGGTGCCCGCCTGGCCTTGGCCGAGGCGTTCCGCAACGTCTCGGTCACCGGCGCGACCCCGGTGGCGGTGTCGAACTGCCTGAACTTCGGCTCCCCGGAGGACGCCGGCGTGATGTGGCAGTTCCGCGAGGCCGTCCACGGCCTGGCCGACGGTTGTGCCGAGCTGGCGGTGCCGGTCACCGGCGGCAACGTGAGCTTCTACAACCAGACCGGTTCCGAGGCGATCCTGCCCACCCCGGTGATCGCCGTGCTCGGCACCATCGACGACGTCGCCACCCGCATCCCCACCCGCCCGACCGGTGGCGACCACGTGCTGCTGCTCGCCGGCGCGGAGACCTCCGACGAACTCGGTGGCTCGATCTGGCAGCAGGTCGCCCACTCCACCCTGGCCGGAATGCCGCCGACGGTGGACCTGGGTGCCGAGCAGAAGCTCGGTACGGCCATGGGTCAGTTGCGGGGCGCCGTCGCCTCGGCCCACGACCTTTCCGAGGGCGGCCTGTCCCAGGCGGTCGTGGAGTACGCGGTGCAGTCCGGCGCGTCTGTCTCCGTGGACCCGCTGGCCGCGCTGGCGTCCGACGCGACCACCGGTGAGGCTGTCGCCGACGTGTTCACCGGGCTGTTCTCCGAGACCGCCACGCGCGTGCTCGTCGCCGTGGACGCCTCCGACCCCTCGGCCGTGGACAAGGTCGAGGCTGTGTTCGCCGACAACGGTGTGCCGGTCAGCCGCATCGGTTCCAGCGTCTCCGTGGAGGATTCGCAGGACGCCACGATCGCCGTGACCACCGCCGGCGCGGAGTTCTCGCTGCCGGTCACCGAGGCGAAGGCTGCCTGGGAGGGCACGCTGCCGTCCCTGTTCAGCCACGCCGTGGGAGCGAACTCCGTGGTGGAGTAGCTCGGCACCGCCAGGTTCTGAGACCCGCCGTGGGGAAATCTCCCCACGGCGGGTTCTTTTTATATGTGTTGTTGATAACCTTCCACTGACTTCACTGGGTGCCAGCATGGCATCCTACGTTTCACGAGGGAAGAATTCTCATGGCACACTATGACATCTACCAGTCCCTGGGGCTGGACCGGAGCGCTCCCACGGGGGAGCTGGACCGGGTTCTCGCCGACCGGATGGCCGCGACACCGCAGGACGATGCTGCGGCGCTCGACGAGCTGACCACCGCACGCGCGGTCGTCGGCAACGATACCCGGCGCTCGCTGTACGACCAGAGGCTCGGCGACCCGAACGCCGAGGACATCGACGTGGCGTCGCTGAAGGAGCTCGCTGCGCTCGACGTCGGACCTCCGGCGGGACAGCAGGGAGAGCAGGGGCAGCAGGGGCAGGCAGTCCAGTTCGCCCGCAACGCCGGCGACAAGGCGGGTGCCGCCGGCCGTCAGGTCCAGGACTCGTTCCGCCAGTCCAAGGGCCTGGCCATCGGCATCACCGCGGTGGTCACCGCCGTGGTCGTCCTGCTGGTCGGCTGGGGACTCGGCGCGTTGACGGGCGGGGACTCCGGGCAGCAGGACGATCCGGACGCCATCGCGCTGGTGGACGACATGCTCGACCACTCGGACTCCGACGAGCTCCGTACCTGGTTGCGGGAGAATACTACCTACCAGTACCGGGATGAGCTGATGCAGGCGATGAACGTCGGGGAGGGCCGCAGCAGTTCGTTCAGCGGTATGGACTCGCTGTTCTCAGGTGGCGGCCTTCACGCGCAGACCTCGATCAATCCGGAGCACATGGCGGTTCTGGGTGGTGGAGCTGACTTCGAGTCCTTCGTCGATGACGGGTTCTCCGAGGAAGAGGCCAAATCACGCCGGATCGTCGGGATCGCGGACAGCTCGGGCGACTACAAGGGAATGGTCGCGATCATCGAGCAGGGCGGGGATCTCAAGATCTTCAACGTCATCAACGCATCCAATTTCCGCTAGTCGACGCGCCCCACTCGAAGAAAGAGAAACCACTCATGGCACATTATGACCTCTACCAGTCACTCGGGCTCTCCCGGCAGTCCTCGCCGGCGGAACTCGGCACGGAGCTCGACGGTCGACTGGCGCAGGTGCCCGCAGACGATGCGGGACTCCAGGACCAGCTCTCCACCGCACGCGCGATCCTCGGCGACGAGACCCGGCGCTCCCTCTACGACCAGCGGCTCGACGATCCGTCGGCACCGGAGATCGACGTGGTCTCCCTCCGCGAGCTGGCCGCGCTCAACACCGGCGACGCGACAGCGCCTGCCGGCGCGACGTCCGGCGCAGCGTCCGGTGGGGCAGGACAGTTCCAACAGCACGCGGGCCAGTTCGCCCGCACCGCCGGCGGCAAGGCGTCCGCTGCAGGCCACCAGGTCCAGGACTCCTTCAAGCAGTCCAATATCCTGGCGATCGGCATCACCGCCGTGGTCACCGCGGTTGTCGTGGGCCTGGCGGGGTGGGCGTTGGGCCTGTTCGGCGGGGGTGACCCCTACAAGGCCTCGAAGTCGGTAGTCGACGACATGCTCTCGCAGGAGGGCGAGGAGGACCTGCGCGACTGGGTCACGGAGAATTCGGTCTCCCAGTCCCGCGACGAGGTAATGAACAGTTTCGGGCTCGAGGACGGTCAGTCCTTCGTCGGGCTCGACTCCTACTTTGGAGGCAGTGACTTCCGGGCAGGGGACACCGTGATCACCATCGACCAGCTCAAGCTGAACATCATGGAGGATCCGGAAGAGCTCTATGAGGGCATCGAGGAGGAAGGGTTTACCCGGGAAGAGGTAGACAGCATGAACGTGGTGGGTGTCGTGGACGGAGACGATGAGACCCGTGGAAACGTGATGCTGCTCGAGATAGACGGCGACTACCAGGTCATGGGAGTCGACTACTTCGTCTGATCAGTTCATCGGGTACTGGCTCTCGTCGCGCAGCGGGTCCACCAGGGGCATGGGCCGGTACTTGGTACGCAGTTCGCGCAGCGTGGCGGCGTGCTGGGACAGTCGCTTGTCCTCCGGCGTGGTGGGGGTGAACTGCCGGGCGGCCAGGGGGTTGCCGTCGATGTCGGTGGCGATGTACGTCATCGAGGCGTGGATGCCGACGGGGAGGTTGCCGGTGCCCTCACGCGGGTCGCCGGCGCGCAGGTGCACCGAGACCGACATGCTGCGCACGTCCGTGCGGATCACGCGGGCCTCGACCTCCACGAGGTCGCCGATGTGCACGGGACGGTAGAAGCGGAAACCGCCGGCGTAGACCGCCACGGTGCGCTCCCCGGTCCAGGCCGAGGTGCAGGCGGACGCCGCCTCGTCGATCCACTCCATCGCCGTGCCACCGTGGACGTTGCCGCCCCAGTTCACGTCGGTGGGCTTGGCCATGAAGCGGTGCGTCATCCGCGGGGCGGTGGTGGCGGCAGGGTCGGAGGAGTAGCTCTGCTTGAGCATCTCCTCCTCGATGGCCTTGCGCAGCTGCACGCGCGACAGGGCCGCCTCCTGCACCCGCAGGCCGGCCTCGGAGCCCGGCTCGAAGTGCGGCACGGGCATGGACTTCCGGTTCTCGTCCATGGCGACGAAGATGACCAGGCAGTCGCAGGCGCGGGTGAACACGCCCTCACGCGGGTCGGCGGAGAGCACCTCGTTGACGATGTGCATCGAGGAGCGTCCGGTGTAGACGATGCGTGAGCGCACCTCGACGATGTGGCCCGAGGGGATCGGCCGGGTGAAGTGGATGTGCCCCACGTAGGCGGTCACGCAGTACGCGCCGGACCAGCCGACGGCGCAGGCGTAGGCCCCCTTGTCGATCCACTCCAGGACACGACCGCCGTGGACGCCCCGTGCCCCCTGCATGAGGACGTCGGTCGGCGCAGCCATGAAGCGCAGCGTCGTCTCCGGCTGCAGCGCCCGTTCCTGCTCGTCTGCCCCTGTAACTGCCACAATCTGCCTTTCGTCTCACTGGTGAACACCGCCATACTACAGTCCCCGCCAGTGCCGCATTCCATCCCCGTGCACTCCCCGTATCATCGGGGGCATGTCACCGAGGCCGACGAAGACGACAGACCCCGCAGCGCTGCGCTCCGCGATGGTGGAGGTGTGGCCGTGGGCACGTGACCCGCAGGACGTCCCGCGCCCGTCGCGCAGCGTCGTCGCCGCCGCCGTGCGGCTGAGCGTCGCCCAGCTCGAGCAGGACGCCCCGGGGCACAGTGTCGAGGTCAGGGTGCCGCCGTTCGCGGCGGCGCAGTGCGTCGAGGGGTCGGTGCACCGGCGGGGGACGCCGCCGAACGTGGTGCAGTGCGATGCGCTCACCTGGCTGCGTCTGGCCGGCGGTCTCATCGACCTGGACGGTGCCGTGGCCGCGGGCGCGGAGGTGTCCGGGGCTCACGCGGGTGACGTATCGCACTGGCTGCCGGTCGTCCGGGGTGTCTGAGTACGTCGGTCGCTGGTGGCACCGGGTAGGCTGGGTTCGGTTCAACGCAAGAACTTCCTGCACGACGATCACCGCGAGTGAAGGCGAATTACTTTGACAGACCAGACCGATCCCCGCGACAGTTCCGGAGGCGCGAGCTACGCGGCCGCCGGCGTGGACATCGAGGCCGGCGACCGCGCCGTCGAGCTGTTCGCACCCATCGCCAAGAAGGCGACCCGACCCGAGGTCAGGGGAGGTCTCGGCGGCTTCGCCGGCCTGTTCGCCCTGGGGGACTACGAGAAGCCGCTGCTGGCCTCCGGGTCCGACGGAGTCGGCACGAAGCTTGCGGTGGCGCAGGCGATGGACAAGCACGACACCATCGGACGTGACCTGGTGGCCATGGTCGTCGACGACCTGGTCGTCTGCGGCGCGGAGCCGCTGTTCCTGCAGGACTACATCGCCATCGGCAAGGTCGTGCCCGAGCACGTCGCCGAGATCGTCTCCGGCATCGCCGCCGGTTGCATCGACGCCGGCTGCGCCCTGCTCGGCGGCGAGACCGCCGAGCACCCGGGCCTGATGGAGCCGGGCGAGTACGATGTCTCCGCCACCGCCGTCGGCGTGGTCGAGGAGGCCAAGCTGCTCGGCCCGGACCGCGTGCGTCACGGCGACGTGGTCATCGGCATGGCCAGCTCCGGCCTGCACTCCAACGGCTACAGCCTGGCGCGCCACGTCCTGCTGGAGAAGGCCGGCCTGGCGCTGGACGGCTACGTGTCCGACTTCGGACGCACCCTCGGCGAGGAGCTGCTGGAGCCGACGAAGATCTACGCGCTCGACTGCCTGGCGCTCGCCTCGGAGTGCGACGTGCACACCTACTCCCACGTCACCGGTGGTGGCCTGGCGGCGAACCTGGCCCGCGTGATCCCGGAGGGCCTCGTCGCCGAGCTCAACCGTGGGTCCTGGGAGCCGGCGCCGGTCTTCCGCACCATCGCCCAGCTGGGCAAGGTGTCGCAGGAGGAGATGGAGAAGACCTTCAACATGGGAGTCGGCATGGTCGCCGTCGTCGGTGAGGACGATGCGGAGCGCGCCCTGGCGATGCTCACCGCCCGCCACATCGACGCCTGGAAGCTCGGCCACGTCCGCCTGGCCGCCGAGGACGGCTCGGAGAACGGTGCCGCCGTGCGTGCCGAGCTCGTGGGGGAGCACCCGCGCACCTAAGCGCCCGCGCCCGCACCTAAGCGCCGCAGCCAGAGGGGCCAAGATCGAGCGTGGGATGGTTGAATCATCGGGTTCAAACATCCCACGCTCGATCTTGGCCCCTGACGCTTGTCCGGTGCTTGTCCGGTGCTTGTCTATCTAGGGCACGCGAAAACCGGCGACCGGGCCCGTCCACGTCATCGGTTCATGACGTGGACCGGGCCCGGGCACCGGCGTTCACTGCGGGGAGGGGACGGAGATGACCGTCAGCGGCCTTCGTCCTCCTCGGCGCTCCAGTCGTCCCACTCCTCGTAATCGTCCTCGGTGGAATGCCCACTCTCAGTGGACAGCTCACGCTGGAGACTCTCGAGATCCATGTCTGGAGAGCTGTACTTGAGCTGACGGGCAACCTTGGTTTGCTTTGCCTTGGCACGGCCGCGACCCATGGCCTGACCCCCTCGGGTTGTCAATGGAGCAGCCAGGGATTTGAGCTGCTCTCGCATCTTTCAGTGATTCTGTTCTGTCCCCACCATAGCGGGTGAGGGCGCAGTTGTCAGAAACAGACCCGCCCTGAATTGCCCGTCAGCATCGTCATCGCAGGTGAACGCCGGTCAGATTTTTCCCTTCAGCTTGTTCACGGCCGCGCGGCCGGGCCGGACCGTGTTGTCGACGACGATGTCGTCGGGGTCCACGGCCGCGTCCACCCCGTCCACACTCAATGCCGGGGTCTTGTTCTCCCCGGACGCCCGGTCGGCCGCGAGTTTCTCGATGACCTGGCGTTTCACCAGCGCCAGGGCCACCGGACCCTCCTCGGCGTCCTGCACGGTCAGCCCGATGCGTCCCACGCTGCGCCCGCCGGCGGTGACCGCCGCACCGACCTCTGGCAGGGAGTGGCCGGAGCCGTCGAGCTGCAGCACCACGAGCTGGCGCGGCGGGCGGCCGAGGTTGTGCACGCGTGACACCGTCTCCTGCCCGCGGTAGCAGCCCTTGTTCAGGTGCACGGCGGAGGACGTGGGCCCGTCGTCGGCGCGGGCGAGTTGGGTCGCGCTGTGGGCGCTGGGGGTGTCGCCGCCGATGTATCCGGGCACTTCGTGGGGGATGAGGCGTTCGTCTGTGTCGACGCCGAGCAGCGGCCGGCGGTCGCGGATGCGCAGGGCGTCCGCCGCCCAGCCGCCGACGGGGCGCGCACCGGTGGACGCCAGGGTGTCCCACACCTGCGTCACGGTCGACACGTCGACCCACAGGTCGGTCACCGCGTGGCCGCCGAGGGTACGCGTCGCCCAGTACCGGACCCCGGACGCGGCGCTGCCGTCCAGGCCGTCCAGTCCCTCCGGCGCGCCGGTGCCCGCCTGCGCGGCGGGGGAGGACGCCGGGTTGACCACACTGATCAGGGCCAGTTCCGGCGTGGTGACCTCGACCTGTGCCCAGAAGACCATCTTCGACAGGAAGTCGGCGAGGGCGGCGGGGTCGGAGTCGCCCGGGGCGTCCAGCAGGAGGGTGTCGGTGTCCACCGCGGCGATGCCGAAGGCGTGCTCCACGCGTCCCTGGATGTCCAGTATCAGGCCGTTGGTGGTCTGGCCGACGCCGATCGCGTCGACCTTCTGGGAGATCAGGTTGTTCAGCCAGGTGGCCGCCTCCGGCCCGGTGACCAGGACGGCGGTGTGCGACCAGCCGTCGATGAGGCCGGTGTCTCCCTCGTCCACCGTCGACTGCTCGATCAGTGGCCTTCCGTAGTGGCGCGCGGTGGCCGCCAGGAGGGGCCGGTGCGCGTCGAGACCTGAACCGTCTTCCGTGCTTGCCCCTGGGACGTGGTCGGCCAGGGGGCTGTGCGTCTGACTCACGTACCCCACCCTAGTACCGAAGTGCCCTCCTTGTCAGGCACACGGTCAGGCACACGGTCAGGCACACGGTCTGGCGCACGGTCTGGCAGGCGGCATCTAGACTGGTCGCCATGAGCGCCGACAGCACCACAGAGAACACCATGGACGACACAAAGGACGTGGCGGTGGACGTGCGTCCGGCCTCCGACGCCCCGCCGCAGCTGATCGACCCGACGGTGCCGGTGATCCACCTCGACGACCTCGCCGCACGCCGCGGCGACGGCATCTTCGAGACCCTCATGGTGCGCTCCGGGCGGGTGCGCAACCTGGACCTGCACCGTGACCGTTTCGTGCGTGGCGCGGCGCTGCTGGACCTGCCCGCACCGGACACCGACCGGTGGCTGCAGGCCACCGACATGGCCTTGTCCTCCTGGGAGGACCAGGGGGGCGGGGAGGCCGCCCTGCGGTGGATGTACTCGCGTGGCCGTGAGTCCACCGGTCAGGTCACCGGGTGGGTGACGGTCAGCGGGGAGTCCGCCACCGCGGTACGTCAACGGCGGGACGGGGTGCGGGTGTTGACCGCGCACCGTGGTTTCAGCCTGAGCGTCTCCGAGGACTCGCCGTGGGCGTTGGTCGGGGCGAAGACGCTGTCCTACGCGATGAACATGGCCGCGTTGCGCCATGCGGCGTCCCAGGGACTGGACGACGTGATCTTCAACGGCGACGACGACCGCGTCCTGGAGGGGCCCACGTCCACCGTCGTCGCGGTGACGGGGCGCAGGATGGTGACGCCGACCCAGCAGGCCGGCGTCCTGCCCGGCACCACCCAGGCCTCGCTCTTCGAGCTGGCCGGCGAGCGTGGCTGGGAGGTGGCACAGGAGCCGCTTACCGTGGCGGACCTGCGGGAGGCCGACGGGGTGTGGCTGGTGTCCTCGGTGCGCATCCACGCCCGGGTCACCGAGATCGACGGGCGGTCGCTGCCGCGCCCGGAGCAGGCCGACGAGGTCGAGGCGCTCGCCGTGGAGGCCGCGACCCGGTGATTAACCGATCACGCGGCTGAGCTCGGCGGACATCCACGGGGTAAGTTCCCCGCTGCCACCGTTCTCGGCGCGCTCGTCGACCCAGCCGAGGTTGTTGTTCGGCATCAGGCCGTAGAGGCGCTTGCCGGGGCCGAAGTTGCGCGGGCCGGTCTCCGAGGCCAGCGTGGAGGCGCTCTCCAGCTGCCAGGCGCGCTCGTTGCGCGGGCGGCCGTACATCACCTCGACCACACCGGTGCTGTGCACGGTGAGGAACTCGATGTCGTCGTTGTCGCTGATGCGCAGGAAACCGGTCTCCCGGATGTCCTGGCCGGTGGCCTCGCCGTCGTCGTCGAGCCGCCAGATGCGGGAGCTGTAGCTGATGTAGTTCTCGCCGTCGTGGGCGAACACGATCTGCTGGCCGAAGGCGTAGTCCTCGGAGCCGCCGACGGGGGAGGCGTGGCCCTCGCCACGCCACACGCCGACCAGCGGCAGCAGAGCCAACAGCCCGTCGTGCAGGTTCGGGCCCTGACGCAGGTTGGCGGTGTCCTCGGCGACGGGCAGGTCACCGAGGGTGGGGATGTTGCGTCCGGCGGTCTGCTTGGACTGTTCCTCCGCGCGGGCGACGGCCTCGTTACCGGAGATGGGGTTCTCGCTAGTCATGTGTGACAGCGTACCGGTCCGCCCGCGGCGGGACCGGAAGCGGAGCGGGGATCTGGAGCGGGGGAACTACAGTCCGGCCTGCTCGTCCTCGTCCAACGGGCCGGAGCTCGGCGCCAGGTCGGCCACGCTCACCCGCGTGTAGTTCTGCTCCGCCTCGATGAACAGGGTGCCGCCGGCGGTGTACACGCGCCGCGGCGGGCTGCGGAACGGCAGGTTCTCCCCGGGCATCTCCAGGGTGAAGGCGTCGAGGACCTGCTCGGTCAGCTCGTCGTCGAGATCCTCCGGCGCGGTGGAGTGCGGGGTGTCGGTGATCTCGGTGGGGCTGAGGTACACGTCGCCCTGCCACACGCGCAGGCGGACACCCACCTCGTAACGTCCCGAGTCCTCCTCGGACAGCCCGTCGGGGGTGCCGGAGAGGTAACCCTCGGTCTCCCAGCCGCCGGTGGGCGAGGAGTTGTCCTGCGAGGCCAGTCCGAGGTCGTCGATGCCCATGCGCTCGCCGAGTTCCACGGTGTCCATCTGCACACGGGTGAACACCTCGCGGGCGGGGGCGTCGGTGAAGTCGCCGGAGAGCACCGCGTCCTTGCCGAGGGTGATCTTCGTGGCGGACGACGACACGGTGACACGGCCGAAGCCGGGGATCTCCACGTCGGTGGACTCCACCTGGATCGACGGCACCTCGTGGGTGAACACGGCCGCGAGGTAGGGCGTCCCGGTCACCTGCACGTGCGGCGGGGTGGCCAGGTTCGCCTCCTCGAAGATGCGGTCGGAGATCCTCTTCTCCACCCGCGCGGCGACCAGGCTGTCGGCGACGACGGCCGCGCCCACGGTGGCGGCGAGGACGGCGACCACGACGAGCAGGACGGTGACCGCGCGGCGGCGCGGGCTGCGACCCTGACGACCCTGACGGCGCTCGCTGCGTCCTGCGTCCTGTCCTGCGTCCTGGCCGTCGTCTCGTCCTGAGGCGGGGGTTTCGGTGGTCTCGGTCACCGCCCCAGCATACAAAGTGGCGGGGGTGGGGCCGAATGTGCGAAATGTTACGGATTCGTTTCGAGGCTGTTGCGGTGGTCGGTCACCGAGATTATGCAGGTCCGGCCGGTGTAAAGTGGTGACGGTGCCGGGACGCAACGGTCCCGGCGAAGTCACACCGAAGGAAGGACGACGGCCTTGAAACTGACCGTGCTCTCTGACAAGGACGACGTTTCAGAGGTGCTTCCGTCGCTGGCACTGCTGTCCCACGAGGTGGTCATCCTGCGTCCCGCACCGTCCTCGGTGAAGGAGATCAGCGGCGCGGAGGTCGTGATGATCGACGTCACCGGCGCCAACCTGCTCGGCGCCCGCGACCTGTGCCGTTCCGTCGCCGCGGCGTACCCCACGCTGCCGGTGTCCGTGGCCATCGAGGAGACCAGCGTGATCGCGCTGGACGGCTCCTGGGCGGTGGACGACTTCCTCCTCCCTTCCGCCACGCCCACCGAGGTCGACGCCCGCCTGCGCATGCTGATGACCCGCCGTCCGGTGCCCGTCGAGGAGGCCGAGGACAGCCAGGTCGCCACGATCGGCGGGCTGATAGTCGACGAGGTCACCTACGTCGCCCGGGTGGAGGGTCGCCCGCTGGACCTGACGTACAAGGAGTTCGAGCTGCTGTACTTCCTGGTCAAGCACGCCGGCAGGGTGTTCAGTCGCGAGCAGCTGCTGCAGGACGTGTGGGGCTACGACTACTTCGGCGGCACCCGCACGGTGGACGTGCACGTGCGTCGCCTGCGCGCCAAGCTCGGCCACGAGTACGAGAAGGTCATCGCCACGGTGCGTAACGTGGGCTACAAGGCAGTGGAACTGGATGGGGCCTGAGACAGCCCCGAAACAGCCCCCGAAACAGTCCGAGGAGAGGACGACGATGAGCACGAACGAGACCGACCAGACACCGGACACAGGCAGGGTGGACCCCGTACACCGCGAGTTCGTCCCGGGGCAGGACGCACCGCTGCGCGAGGGCATCGACGCACTGCTCGCCGCGGTGGAGGACGCCGACGGTGTGCCCGCCTACAGCGAGGCGTTCCTGCGCTCGCTGGACGGGACGGAGGGTTATCGCCACCTCGTCGCCGAGGTCGCCGGCGGGGACGGCGGGGAGAACACGGTCGTCGGCGTGGTCTCCGTCAACTCGTCCTACGTCGCCGAGCTGGCGGTGCGTCCGGACGTGCGCCGGCGCGGCGTGGCGACGGGCATGCTGCGCGAGATCGCCCGGCACATCGACGTGGAGCGTCAGCTCAGCGTCTGGTCGCACGGCGACCTGGAGTCGGCGAAGGGGTTCGCCGACGGGCGGGGTGCACGGACCACCCGTGAACTGCTGAAGATGTCGGTCGACTGCTCTGGTGCCGAGCGCCGTGAGGCGTTGCTCGCCGGGCGCGACGAGGCGCTCGCCACCGTCGGGGAGGAGGGTCTTCAGGTCCTGGACTACACTGCGGCGGCCGAGGCCTTCGGTGCCGGGCACGTCGACACCGAGTGGCTGCGCGTCAACAACGAGGCCTTCGCCTGGCACCCGGAGCAGGGCGGCTGGGACCAGGGCGCGCTCGACGAGGCCCGGGAGGCGGACTGGTTCGACCCCGCCGGCGTCCTCTTCCTCTTCGACGGGGAGGAGTGCCTGGGGTTCCACTGGACGAAACGTCCGGACGGCGACCCCCACGGCGAGGTGTACGTGGTGTGTCTGGCGGACGCCGCCCGTGGCCGTGGGCTCGGCGGCCCGGTGACCCTGGTCGGGGTGGGGTACCTGATCGACGGGGGAGCGCAGGCCGTTGACCTGTACGTAGAGGGCGACAACGCCCCGGCCGTGGCGACCTACCGCCGTCTCGGTTTCGAGGTCGTGCACCGCGACGTGGTCTACCGCGGCATGGTGTAGCTGGGGTGCGGCGGCGGCTCACATCCGCCGTGAATATATTCATCTTCCGTTCACCTCCAGGGTGTCTCACGTCCACCACCGGTGGCTAACGTACGGTGCGTCGTCAACCCACAACGCATGTGTAAGGACTACCCACTGTGAAGATCTCGACCTCCCGCCGCCGCACCCTGACCGCTGCGGCAGCGACCGTCGCCGCCGGCTCGCTCGTCCTCACCGGTTGCTCGAACTCCAACTCCGGTGACGGGGACGGTGCCTCGACCGACAGCTCCTACGAGCTCTCCGACACCCAGGGCGAGCTCCGCGGAGAGGGAGCCAGCTCCCAGCAGAAGGCGATGGAGCAGTTCGGCGTCGCCTACTCCTCCGCCGTCCCCGGTGCCGTGCTGGCGTACAACGCCACCGGTTCCGGCGCGGGCCAGAAGCAGTTCATCGCCGACCAGGTCGACTTCGGCGGTTCCGACTCCGCCCTCGACGAGGAGCAGGCCGCGGCCGCCGCGGAGCGCTGCGAGGACAACCCCGCCTGGCACCTGCCGATGGTCGTCGGCCCGGTCGCGGTGGCCTTCCACCTCGACGGTGTCGACGACCTGAACCTGTCGGTGGAGACCGTCGCCAAGATCTTCAAGGGCGACATCCGCAACTGGAACGACGAGGCCATCGCCGCCGAGAACGAGGGCGTGGACCTGCCCGACATGCCGATCGACGTGCTCTACCGCGCCGAGGAGTCCGGCACCTCCGACAACTTCCAGTCCTTCCTGAAGACCGCCACCGACGGCCTGTGGGAGGACGAGGGCAAGACCTTCCCGACCCGCGTCGGTTCCGGTGCGCAGGGTTCCTCCGGTGTGGCCGACCAGGTCAAGGCCACCAACGGCTCGATCACCTACGTGGAGTCCGGTTTCGCCACCGCCAACGACCTGGGCATCGCCAACCTCGACTTCGGTGCCGGCCCGACCGAGCTCAACGCCGAGACCGTGAACAAGGCCCTCGACGAGGTCGCCTTCTCCGGTGAGGGCAACGACCTGGTCGTGGACTCCGAGGCCCTGTTCTCCATGAAGGAGGAGGGCGCGTACCCGCTGGCGCTGACGACCTACGAGATCGTCTGCTCCGCCGGCTACGACGAGGACACCGCCGCCAAGGTCAAGGACTTCCTGCACACCATCCTCGACAACCAGAACGACCAGCTCGAGGAGTCCGGCTACATCCCGCTGAGCGGTTCCTTCAAGGAGAAGCTCGAGACCGCCGTGGACGCGCTGCAGTAGCATGACCAACTCCCACCCCGAGACGGACCCCGAGACGCCCGTGGCGGCAGACGGCGGGCAGGACGGCACGACGCAGGACGCCGCGGCGTCCGGCACGTCCGGCACTGACGGTGCCGCCGGCGCATCCGGCGCGTCCCGCCGCGGTTCCGACGGTGCGGTGAAGCGCACCGGGGACCGCGTCTTCGAGACGCTGTCGACCGGTGCCGCCGCGCTGATCACCGTGATCATCGGCGCCATCGGACTGTTCCTGCTGCTGCAGGCGATCCCCGCGCTGTCGCGGGAACGCGACGGGTTCCTCAGCTTCTTCACCTACGGTGACCGCTGGGACCTGAACCACAGCACCAACGAGGGCGGGTGGATGCAGTTCGGGATCCCGAACATGTTCTTCACCACCGTGATGGTCTCGGTGCTGGCACTGCTGATCGCCATGCCCGTCGCCCTGGGCATCGCCGTGTTCCTGTCGAACTACTGCCCGAAGCGGGCGGTGCGGCCGCTGGGATTCGTCATCGACCTGCTCGCCGCGGTGCCGTCCATCGTCTTCGGCATCTGGGGCATGCAGGTGCTCGGCCCGGCCCTCGGCGGGTTCTACGAGTGGCTCACCGGCTGGGCCGGCGGGTTCATCCTCTTCAACTGGGAGCAGGGCACCTCACCGGCGTTCTCGACCAGCCGCAACATCTTCACCGGTGGCATCGTCCTGGCGATCATGATCCTGCCGATCATCGCCGCCACGGCGCGCGAGGTGTTCGTCCAGACCCCGCGGGGTCAGATCGAGGCGGCACTCGCCCTCGGCGCGACGCGCTGGGAGGTGGTGCGCATGACCGTCCTGCCGTTCGGCAGGTCCGGCTACATCTCCGGCGCGATGCTCGGCCTGGGCCGCGCGCTCGGTGAGACGATGGCGCTGTACATGGTCATCGCCTCGGCCCCCGGCTTCCGCGGATCGTTGATGGACGGCGGCACGACCTTCGCCACCGCCATCGCCAACGCAGCCCCCGAATTCAACGACGACCTCAAGGCCGGCGCCTACATCGCCGCCGGACTGGTGCTGTTCGTGCTGACCTTCCTGGTCAACGCCGCCGCCCGGTCGCTGGTCAACAACACCAAGTAGCGGAAAGGACGACTGCGATGGCCACGTCTGTGCCCACTGACCCCACCGAGCTCGACAACCGCCCGCACTCCGCACTGGCGCCGAGCGGCTTCACCGACATCTCCACCGGCCGTAAGGCCCGCAACGTCCTGGCCACCGTGGTCATCTACGCGACCATGGGCCTGGCGATCCTCCCGCTGGTGTGGGTCCTGTTCGTGCTCGTGCAGCGCGGCATCCCCGCCCTGCTCAGCGTGGACTGGTGGATCTACGACATGTTCGGCCAGCTCTCCAACGTCGCCGGCGGCGGCATCGTGCACGCCGTGATCGGCACGCTGACCCAGGTCGCGGTGACCACCGTGATCTCCGTGCCCGTCGGCATCTTCACCGCCGTCTACCTCGTGGAGTACTCCCGTGGCGGCTGGCTGGGACGCACCACCACGTTCATGGTCGACATCCTCACCGGTGTGCCCTCCATCGTGGCGGCCCTGTTCGTCTACGCCCTGTGGATCACCATGTTCGGCTTCGAGCGCTCGGGCTTCGCCGTGTCGCTGTCGCTGGTGCTGCTGATGGTGCCGGTGATCGTGCGCAACACCGAGGAGATGCTGCGCATCGTGCCGATGGACCTGCGTGAGGCGGCCTACGCCCTGGGCGTGCCCAAGTGGAAGACGATCGTGCGCATCGTGCTACCCACCGCCCTGTCCGGCATCGTCACCGGCGTGATGCTCGCCGTGGCCCGCGTGATGGGTGAGTCCGCCCCCGTGCTGATCCTCGTCGGCGCGACCCCGGTGATCAACTGGAACGTCTTCGACGGCAACCAGAGTTCGCTGCCCCTGTTCATGCTGGAGATGTACAAGCTGCAGGCCAGCGACGAGGTGCTGCTTCGACTGTGGGGCGCGGCCCTGACCCTCGTGGTCCTCATCGGCGCACTGAACATCGGGGCGCGGTTCATCTCCAACAAGTTCTCGATCAAGTCCAGCTAGAGACCAGCCAGAAAACCAGCTAAGGAAACAGACCATGGCCAAACGCCTCGACCTGCACGACGTGAACATCTACTACGGGGACTTCCACGCGGTGAAGGACGTCAACCTGGAGGTTCCGCCGCGCTCCGTGACGGCCTTCATCGGCCCGTCCGGTTGTGGCAAGTCCACCGTCCTGCGCACGCTCAACCGTATGCACGAGGTCATCCCGGGCGCCTACGTGGAGGGCGACGTCCTGTTGGACGGCGAGAACATCTACGGCCGCAACATCGACCCCGTCGGCGTGCGCAACACCATCGGCATGGTGTTCCAGAAGGCCAACCCGTTCCCCACGATGTCCATCGAGGAGAACGTGATCGCCGGGCTCAAGCTCGCCGGCGAGAAGAACAAGAAGAAGCTGCGCGAGGTCGCCGAGAAGTCCCTGCGCTCGGCGAACCTGTGGGAGGAGGTCAAGGACCGCCTCGACAAGCCCGGCGGCGGGCTCTCTGGCGGTCAGCAGCAGCGACTGTGCATCGCCCGGGCGATCGCCGTGGAGCCGGAGGTGCTGCTCATGGACGAGCCGTGCTCGGCACTGGACCCGATCTCGACGCTGGCGGTGGAGGACCTCATCCACGAGCTGAAGGAGGAGTTCACCATCGTGATCGTCACGCACAACATGCAGCAGGCTGCGCGCGTGTCCGACCAGACCGCGTTCTACTCCCTGGAGGCCACGGGTAAGCCCGGCAAGCTGGTGGAGGTCGGGCCGACGAAGAAGATCTTCGAGAGCCCGGAGCGCAAGGAGACCGAGGACTACATCTCCGGGCGCTTCGGCTAGATTCCCCACTCCCACCCCCGACGACGGTTCTGTGCCAGAGTGGGGGAAAGTGAAAGGAGTCGGTGATGGCACCGGTACATATCGTCCTGATGGGGGTGAGCGGCAGCGGCAAGGCTCCGCTGGCCGCTGAGCTGCAGCAGCGCACCGGGTTCACCGGGGCGACGGCGGAGGGGCTGCAGCCCGAGGAGGTCCGCAGCCGGATGGAGGCCGGCGGCTTCCTGACACCGGAGGAACGCCTGCCGTGGGCGTACTCCATCCGCGACTGGCTGACGGAGCAGGCGCAGCAGGGGAACTCCACGGTGGTGGTGAGCCTGGGGCTGGGGCGCCGTGCACGCGACATCTTCCGCGAGGCCGAGGGCTTCGTGTTCTTCGTGCACGTGCACGGCACCGCCGACGTGATCCGCGACCGCTCGCTGAAGCGGACCGGCGAGTACCCGGACGAAGAGGTGCTCACCGCCCAGTACGCCGAGCTGGAGCGCCTGCGCGCCGACGAGGCCGGCGTGCGGGTGGACGCCGCGCAGTCCCCGGAGGTGCTGGCGGACGCGGCACTGGCGGCGTTGACGGCACTCACCGCGCAGGACTGACCGCGCAGGACTGACGCGCCCCGGACGAACAACCCCCCAGGTCGGTGATGCCGACCTGGGGGGTTGTCCGCGCGTGGACGTGGGGGAGGGGGACCTTTAGAACGGGTCGGCGCCGTAGCGGCGGCGGATCTCGTCGAACTGCTCGCGCATGGTCTCCTGCTGCTCCTCGGAGCGCCGGGACACCTCGTATTCCTGGGGACGCTTGCCGGTGGCGAGGTACACCACGCGGGTGCCGATGTTCACCGCGTGGTCGGAGTAGCGTTCGAAGAAGCGGGACAGCAGGGTCACGTCCACGGCGGCGGAGACCGGGTAGGGCCACTCCTTCTTGCCGGTGATGTGGAACATGTGCTCGTGGAGGTCGTCGACGGCGTCGTCGTCGAGGGCGAGCTCCATGGCCTTCTCCGGGTCGTAGGTGACGAGCACGTCGTGCAGCTTCTCGCCGATGCCGTCGACCAGGCGCGCCATCTCGCGGAAGTAGGGCTGGGTGATCTCCGGCACGGCCGACTCCGGGTGGCGGCGCCGCGAGGTGCGGGCGATGTGCACGGCGAGGGTGGCCATGCGGGCCAGGTCCTCGACGATGTAGGTGCCGGAGACGACCTGGCGGAGGTCGCGTGCCACGGGGCCCTCCAGGGCGAGCAGCTCGAAGGAGCGGGACTCGGCACTCTGACGGAGGTCCTCGATGGCGGTGACGGAGCTGAGAACCTGCTCGGCGGTGTCGATGTCCTGGTTGAACAGGGCGTCGCACGCCTGAGACATCATCTGCCGGACCTGGTCGGCCATGAGTGCGAGCTCATGGGCGAAGATCCGCATCTGTTCCTGGTACACGGTGCGCATGGCGCCAGTGTACGGCCGGTACGCCCGTTCTGCTCGGTGAACGGAGGGTACGTTCGTAAAAGTTATTAACCGCCGTTGAGTGCTGCCCCGTCGGCCTCGGGATCCTCGGCAACGGTGCTGGTCAGATCCTCGGGATCGTCCAGCCAGCGGTCGGGCAGCGCGACCTTGCCGGGCGAGCCCTGGCGGCCACGCGCACCGTCGGCGTCCACGGCGGTGGCCGTCGACTCCCACATCGGGTCCAGGACGCGGCGCAGCGACTCCAGGTCGGTGATCTGGGACAGCTGGCGGCGCACGTCACCACCGGCGGGGAAACCGCGCATGTACCAGGCCATGTGCTTGCGCATCTCGCGCACGCCGTACTGCTCGCCCTCGTGGGCGGAGAGCAGCTCGGCGTGACGCATGATGATCCGGCACACCTCCGCCAGGGTGGGCTCGGCCGGCACGGGCAGCCCGCGCAGGTTCGCCGAGAGCTCGGCGAACAGCCACGGGCGACCCAGGCACCCGCGTCCGACGACGACGCCGTCGCAGCCGGTGCGCTCCATCATCGCCGCGGCGTCCGACGCCTTGAAGATGTCGCCGTTGCCGAGCACCGGCACGCCGGTGCCGTCCATGTGCTCGACGAGCCGGGCGATCTCGTCCCAGCTCGCGGTGCCGGAGTAGCGCTGCGCGGCGGTGCGGCCGTGGCAGGCGACGGCGGCCGCGCCCTCGTCGGCGGCGATGCGTCCGGCGTCGAGGTGGGTGTGGTGGTCGTCGTCGATGCCGACGCGGAACTTCACGGTGACCGGGATCTCCGGGTGCCCGGCGTCCTGCACGCCCTTGACCGCCGCGCGCACGATCGAGGCGTAGAGACGCCGCTTGAACGGCAGTGCCGAGCCGCCGCCGCGGCGGGTGACCTTGGGGACGGGGCAGCCGAAGTTCATGTCGATGTGGTCGGCGAGGTCCTCCTCGGCGATCATGCGCGCGGCCTTGTAGGTGTACTCCGGGTCGGTCGTGTAGAGCTGCAGGCTGCGCGGGTCCTCGTCCGCGGCGAAGGTGGTCATGTGCATCGTCTTCGGGTTGCGCTCCACCAGGGCGCGGGCCGTGACCATCTCGCACACGTAGAGCCCGGCGACGCTGCCCATGCGCTCGCGCTCCTGCTCGCGGCACAGGGTGCGGAAGGCGACGTTGGTGACGCCGGCCATCGGTGCCAGGACGACGGGGGAGTCCAGGTCGAAACGTCCGATGGACAGGGCGGGTGTGGTTGAGGTGGTGATCACCCCCCGATTCTCACACCACGGTGGGGGAGGTGCAAAGTCCTGTGATCTGAGCGGTCACTACAATCAGCTGTGTGCGGCCACACCCGCACCTGACTGCTCGCTGCCGTCGTAGGACGCTCTTGTGCTATCAATGGTGGCAGAGGTCACGTTTGCTACAGAAACAATCGTGATATTTGCAGAGATACTTCCGAAAACAACGGGACAAAACATGAGGAGAGAAAGTGTCTGAGCGCATCGCCCACACCGGACTGAAGTCGAAGGTCATGTCGGCCCAGGAGGCCGCTGAATTCGTCAACAACGGCGACAAAGTCGGGACCTCCGGCTTCACCGGCGCCGGCTACCCGAAGGTCCTCCCCACCGCCATCGCGGAGCGGGCCAAGGCCGCACACGACCGGGGCGACGAGTTCCAGATCGAGCTGTTCACCGGCGCGTCCACCGCGGTCGACTGCGACGGGGTCCTCGCCGAGGCCAACGCCATCAGCTTCCGCACCCCGTACAACTCCGACCCGGTCCTGCGTGGGCAGATCAACGCTGGCGAGTCGAAGTACTGGGACATCCACCTGTCCCACCTGGGCAAGCAGGTCCAGGAGGGCTTCTTCGGCAAGTTCAACGTCGCCATCATCGAGGCCGTCGCCATCCGTGAGGACGGCACCGTGGTCCCGTCGTCGGCGGTGGGCAACAACATCGAGTTCATCGACGCCGCCGACAAGGTGATCATCGAGGTCAACGACTGGCAGTCCCGCGACCTCGAGGGCATGCACGACATCTACCGCATCGAGCCGGCCGGGCAGCGCACCCCGATCAACATCACCTCCCCCGGTGACCGTATCGGCGGTACCGCCCTGGAGTTCGACACCAGCAAGATCGTGGCGATCGTCGAGACCGACGCCCCCGACCGCAACGCCCCCTTCACCCCGGCGGACGAGACCTCGAAGAAGATCGCCGGTCACTTCCTGGACTTCCTGGAGGGTGAGGTCGCCGCCGGCCGCCTGTCCTACGACCGTTACATCATGCAGTCGGGTGTCGGTAACGTGCCCAACGCCGTGATGGCCGGCCTGCTGGACTCCAAGTTCGAGAACATCACCGCCTACACCGAGGTCATCCAGGACGGCATGGTCGACCTGATCGACGCCGGCAAGATGACCGTCGCCTCGGCGACCTCCTTCTCCCTGTCCCCGGAGTACGCGGAGAAGATGAACGCGGAGGCCGCGAAGTACCGCGAGAACATCATCCTGCGCCCGCAGCAGGTCTCCAACCACCCCGAGGTCATCCGTCGACTCGGTCTGATCGCCACCAACGGCATGATCGAGGCCGACATCTACGGCAACATCAACTCCACCAACGTGTCCGGCTCGCGCGTGATGAACGGTATCGGCGGCTCGGGTGACTTCACCCGCAACGCCTTCATCTCCTCCTTCATCAGCCCGTCGGTGGCCAAGGGCGGCGACATCTCCGCCATCGTGCCCTTCGCCTCCCACATCGACCACCACGAGCACGACGCCATGGTCGTCATCACGGAGAACGGCTTCGCCGACCTGCGTGGCCTGGCACCGCGTGACCGTGTGAAGAAGATGATCGCGGTCGCCGACCCGTCCTACCAGCCGCTGCTGGAGGAGTACGTGGAGGCAGCCTCCAAGTCGAAGTTCCAGCAGACCCCGCACGATCTGACCAAGGCCTTCGAGTTCCACACCCGGTTCCTCGAGACCGGTTCGATGCGCAAGTAGCGTCCGCTCTGCTGCGCCGGTCGCGACACCTTGAGCCCTCAGGTCGATTCTCTTCGTGAGATTCGACCTGAGGGCTCAAGGTGTCGCCGGAGAGTGTGCCGGGGCAGGTTTCCGGCGCCGTCCGGACATGCACTAGACTCTAGGACGCACCTCACACGTGGGGTGCGTACGTGGGCCTTTAGCTCAGTTGGTAGAGCTACGGACTTTTAATCCGCAGGTCGTGGGTTCGAGCCCCACAGGGCCCACAGTGGAACCCCGGTCGTCGATCACCTCGACGGCCGGGGTTCTCTGTTGTCCCGGGGGAGTGGGGGGTTACTCGGGCCAATTCAGCTGCGGGTGGTCCAAGGGGTCGCCGTTTTCGTTGCGGGGGCCGTCGTAGTCCCAGGTTGAGGGATCCCCGCCTACCGGGGGCGACTCGGAGTCAGTAGGACTGCCTCCGCATTCGGACGGGTCGTAGACGTAGAAGTCCGTCTGGGGACAGCGGTAGTCGCCCCGATTGGCAGTCAGTGTGTCAAAGCAGTCCTGGGAGAATCGCATTTCGCCGTCAGACCATATCGCTGGTCCCGGTGTGCCCTCGGAGCAGTAGAGAACGTACGGCTCGGAGGGAGTCGGCGTAGAGGGCGAAACGTACTCGGCCACTTGTTCTTCGACATCAGGGGTGGGTTCTGAGGTGGTTGCCGGAGGTGTGGGGGTCGGGAGTCGAGGCGAGGCAGCGCTTGTGGTGGTCTCGCTGGTTGGCGTCGACGTAGTCGACGTGGAGGCCTGATCGTTGTTGCCGCACGCTGTGAGAGCGAATGAGACGGTGAGGACTGATGTGAGCAAGAAGCGCCGCAGGGCCATGAGGTTCCTTCAGGGGGTGTTGTGCCTAACGTGATGTTGGCTGTCCCGATCGCGGGCGCAACCTCCAAGACGAATACTATCCCGAAGGAAATCATGAAGGGGGGCAGGTATCGGTTGGAGCTCGACGGTGCGTTTGTGAATGCCCTGCGCGTCGGAATCGATGCCGGTGGGGCCTGTCCGATCCAGTCGCGGCCCGCTATGTCCGACCATTTCGGGGTAGTCGCGAGCTGATGCGCAACACAGATCGCTGGTGCTTCTGGTCGATCGATCGCACCCAGCGGACATCGGTCGGGGCCCGATTCTCGAGGCGAGACTCGAAGCTGTTGCATCCTTTCGCAGTGACAGCAAGGCTGCCAGCACCCGGAGAATGTCGTTAGTCCGCACCTGTTCGGCCTGCGATCGCAGCTTGACCTGTACTACCTTTGCCAGTCCAAGATCATCAGTGAGACTCGGTGATACTTCACGGTGCAGCGCTATCCCGCGGGGGTTTTGCTACTGACCTTGCGTTCCATGCCCAAGACCCCGACGGGCCCCAGTTTGCGTTGGCATCGTCCTCGACGTTTATGACCTGGCAGAAGCCCCTCGGCGGGCGATTGAAGTCAGACATCCGATTCGTATCTACCTTGATCTGGAACACTTTCCCCGTTCCTGGACTTGACTACAAGTTCCGGGAGGCGATTATCATCGCTGGTCAGGGCATCCTCGATGCGAGGGCGCTGTATCCCGAGCGTAGTCTCGCCGACGCCTACAGCCCCCTGGCTATGGATCCGGCCCTGCTGAAGGCCCACGATAAGTGGGATCGAGCCGTAGACAAGGCTTTCGGATCCTAACGGAAGATCACTTCAGATAGTCAATTCCTGGAGATTCTCTTTACCAGGTACGTCGAGATCACGGCGGTCGACTAGCGTAGCGAACCCCCTCGTCCATTCACAGAGGTCCGACTGAGTACACCGACAACGCCGCCCACCGCGGCGCCGGCGCAAACCCCGCACATCGGTCGCAGGTCTGCCAGTCAGCGCGCAGGTTTGCAGACATTGCGCCGGGGCGTCCCGCTCCCACCGCACGGCCACGGCAGGAGAGGGGAGTTGGCCAGCCGGCTGGCTACAGTGGAAGCATGTCAGCCCCGGCCGTGATCCAGCGCCTCCGCCTCGAGGACATCCTGCCCGCCGTCATCGCCGCGGCGGTGGCCATGGTCCACGTACTGATCGCCCTCGATGGCGGGAACGACGGTGTCACCGGTGTGCACAGCTCCATCGCCGCAGTCCTGGCCGTGATGTTCGTCCCGGTCCTGCTGTTCTGGCGCAGACGACCGCTGGCCACCGCCGCCGCGGTGATCGTGCTGCTGGTGTTGTGGGAGGTCAACTGGTTGTGGGCGCTGCCCGGCAACATGGGGGTTACCCCGTTGCTGTTGGCTTCGCCGTTGGTCGTCTACTCCGCTACCCGGCACGGCCGGCCTGCACGCGCCGGGGTGGTGGTGCTGCTGGTCATGCTGGTCGGTGCGATTCTGTCGCCGCTGCTGTGGCGCTTCGAGGACGGCGTCGCCGGCACCACGATGGTCTACGATCCGCTCGCCACCCTGGACTGGCTGCTGATCCAGTGGGCGCTGCTGGTCATGGTGTTCTTCGTGGCGCGTTCGCGCAGACATGCCGCGGCTCAGGCCCGTGAGCTGGAGGATGCTCGGATGCGCATCGCCGAGGACCGGCAGGTGGCGGTGCGCGAGCGCGAACGCGCCCTGATCGCCCGTGAGATCCACGACGTCCTGGCGCACAGCCTCACCCTGATCAACGTGCAGGCAGGTGCCGGTCAGGTCTCCGGGGCGCAGGACGCCGCGCTGCAGGGCATCCGGGAGACCAGCTCGGCCGCGCTCGCGGAGGTCCGTAGCATCGTCCGCGCGCTGCGCTCGAGTGATGGCCCCAGCGATGGTTCCGGCACCGAACCGACGGCCGGCCTTGCCCAGGTCCCTGACCTGCTGCGTAGGTTCACCGAGGCAGGCCTGGTGATCGAGGAACAGCTGCCGGACGGTGCTGGTACGGACGTACCGCAGATCGTCCAACTCGCCGTCCAGCGGGTACTGGCGGAGTCGCTGGGCAATGCGCTGCGCCACCAGGGGGCGGGGACACAGGTGGGCGTCGAAGTGCAGGTCATGGACGATGCCAACCGGGTGGCACTGACCGTCGTCAGCCGCGGCTCTGTCACGGGAGAAGGAGCGCAGGAGGGCTCGGGCACGGGCATCGTCGGGATGCGAGAGCGGGTCACCAGCCTCGGCGGCGACCTCGACGTGGTTTTCGATGCTGCCTCCGACGTTGTCACGGTGTCCGCCGTCCTGCCCATCGACCCGGCGCGCCCCGTCCGCCCGGTACAGAGGAAAGGGAACGGACTGTGAGTGTGACCAGTGATCCGGGGCGTCCTGTGCGCGTTCTGCTCGCCGACGACCAGGCGCTGATCGTCGCGGCGTTGACCACGATCCTTCAGTCGCGGGGCGACATCCGGGTCGTGGCCACCGCGTCCACCGGCTCCGAGGCGGTCGACAAGGCAGGGGAGCAAAAGGTGGATGTGGCGGTGCTCGACATCCGCATGCCCGGCGGCGACGGCATCGACGCCGCCGCGGCGATCCGTCGCAGCCACCCGGAGGTGCGCATCCTGATGCTCACCACCTTCGACGACGAGGAGCTCGTCGCCCGGGCGCTGCGCGTCGGGGTGCAGGGCTTCCTGCTCAAGGACACCGCGCCGGACGCACTGATCGACGCGGTCCACCGGGTGCACGCCGGGGCGTCCGTGCTGTCGCCGGAGGTCACCGGCTACGTGATCGACGCCTTCCGCCGCAACAGCGAGCACCCTGAGCACTCCGCGCAGCCGTCCGGTTTACTGGGCACGCTCACCCCACGCGAGACCGACGTGCTCGCCGGGGTGGCCCGCGCCGAGACGAACGC
The DNA here is from genome assembly GCF_052379185.1 of Corynebacterium sp. AOP12-C2-36. Lineage (NCBI taxonomy): Bacteria > Bacillati > Actinomycetota > Actinomycetes > Mycobacteriales > Corynebacteriaceae > Corynebacterium > Corynebacterium sp. AOP12-C2-36. The sequence goes on from NZ_JBQSYJ010000008.1 coordinate 159,745, forward strand.
GGAGATCGCCGCGCACCTGTTCATCGGGGAGGAGACGGTGAAGACCTACGTCTCGCGCCTGCTGGCGAAACTCGGGGTGCGCGACCGGGTGGGCCTGGCCGTGCGCGCCCACGAGTGTGGGGTCGGTACCGGCGGCGTTCCCCCGCGCGGGGGACAGCCCCCGCACTGAATCCACCCCGGGGCCGATGTGCCCGGCATGCCCGCTGAGCAGCATGGAAGGCATGGACAACAACAGAGACAACAACAGAGCCACCCGACCACAGCAACCCTCCCGCAGCACCGCGCCGGCGGTGAGCTGTCGCGGGCTGGGCGTCACCTACGGCGAGCACCGCGTCCTGCAGGACTTCTCGATGACGGTGCACCCGGGGCGGGTGCACGCGCTGCTGGGCACCAACGGTGCGGGAAAGTCGACGTGCTTCCGCGTGATCCTCGGACTGGAGGACCGCCACTCCGGCACCGTGGAGATCCTCGGGCGTCCGCGCGACAGGGAGTCGTTGATCAACATCGGTGCCTCGGTCAACGGCCCCGCGCTGTACCCGCACCTGTCGGCCCGGGAGAACGCGCGCGTGCACGCCCGCCTGCTCGGGTTGGACGACGCGGCGGTGGACGATGTGCTCGCCACCGTGGGCCTGGCTGACGTCGGACGCAAGAAGGTCCGGTCCTTCTCCACCGGCATGAAGGCGCGTCTGGCGCTGGCGATCGCGATGCTCGGCAACCCGCCGGTGCTGCTGCTGGATGAACCGCAGAACGGGCTCGACCCGCAGGGCATCGCCGACCTGCGCACCTTCCTGCGCGCGTGGACCGCACAGGGCGGCACGGTGCTGGTCAGCTCGCACCAGCTCGGCGAGGTCTCCCGCCTCGCCGACGACATCACCGTGCTGGTCGCCGGGCGGGCGGCCTACTCCGGGCCGATCGGCGACTTCGCCGCGCCGGGACACCTGGAGGACGAGTTCCTCCGCCTCACCCAGGGCTACCCGGCGGAGGCGGGACGATGAGTGCCGCGACGTATACCGCGACGTACACCGAGACACGCCACCGCGCAGCTCGGATCGGCACGTGGGGCGGTGTCCTGCGCGCCGAACTGCTGCGCACCCGGCACTCGGCGGTGCAGTGGTTCCCGCTGGTGGGGCTGCTGCTCGGGGTGGTGAGCTCCGGGCTGGCCACCGCGGTCGCCGGGGCGCCGGACGTGGACATCATCGTCTCCTGGCAGAGCATGTACGTCACGGGCATGGCGATGCCGCTGATGGCGTTGCTCGCCGCATTGGCGGAGGGGCGGGAACGCCGCGCGCGCTGCGGTGGCACGGACCTGCGTCCGGTGTCGCCGCGCCGGGTGCGTCTGGTGCGGCTGCTGGTGCTGTGGGCGGTCTCGGCGGTGTTCCACCTGGCGAACCACGGGGCGACCTGGCTCTTCGTGGTCGTCGGTGGTGGTGCAGGCGGCGGCTTCTCCGGCTCTGGCGTGGTGGTGTCCACCGGGGCACTGTCCTGGGTCGCCAGCCTCGGGGTGCTCGCCGTGGTCAGTGTGCTGGCCCGCTACCTCACGGTGGTGCCGGTGCTGGTGCTCGCGGTCGTCGCGCAGGTGTCCGGCACGTTGGCGGCGGAGTCGGGGAGCTGGTTGTTCTACCCGCCGTCCTGGCCGATCCGGTTGCTGCTGCCCGTCCTCGGCATCCACTCCAACGCCGTGCCGTTGCAGCCCGGCGAGATCCTCGGCGGGCCGGAACCGTTGGGCGCGGCGACGGCCGCGGTGCTCAACCTGCTGCTCATCGTGGTGGGAACCGCGTTGGCGGTCACCGTCAGTGGACGCCGCACGTGGCGGCTGCGCCTGGCCGGACACCGGGCAGGACGCGCTGCGTCCGTAGCGTCGCCGACGTCCCCCGCGCCGGTGCCGGCGGCAGGCGCGCTGGCGCGGCCAGGCACCTGCCGGCGTCCTGCGTCCCCGCGTTTCTCGGACGCCCTGGCCGGGGTGGCGCTGGCGCTGCGCGGCACGCTGGCCACCCCCGCGGTCCTTGCCGCGGCGGTGCTGATGCTGGTGGTCGGGGTGGTCTACCCGCCGTCCTACGCCACCCAACTGTGGACGTTCGTGCTGCTGCCCCTGGGCGCCGGCCTGCTGCCGGTGATCACCTGGCCGGTCATGGCCGCGGCGTGGCGGGTGAGCGTGCTGGAGAATCACCGCTCGCCCGGCGCCTACCTGGTGTGGCAGGCCGCCGTGGTCGCGGTACTCACGGTCGTCGCCGCGGTCGCCGCACTGCTCGCCGGGGCGGACGTTGCCCAGGTGCTACGCTCCTCGGCGCTGTCCGTGCTGGTCGGAACGGTGCTGGTGCTGGTGGCGACGGCACTGTGTGCCCGCGTCGGCACCGGGGCGGCGGTGGCGGCGACGGTGCTGTGGACGGTGGTGTCGTTGACGCTCGGCGGCGACGTGCTCGCCGACACCGTCCTGTGGATCCTCGCGGTGCCGGCGTGGCCGCTGACCGCACTGGGCGCCGGACGCACCGGCGTGGCGCTGGTGTTGCTCGTCGTGCTCCTCGTGGCGGGCGCGCTGGGTGCGCGCCGGGAGTTCCGGACCGTCGGACGCCGAGGATAGGGGGTTACCCGGCCGGGGGCACCGAGCCGTGGGGCGGGAGGGCCCCGGTGTGCTCGACACCCTGCGGGTAGAGCACGAAGTGCGAGGTCGCCGACCCACTCGGGGCGGCGGTCGCGTCACCGGGGAGCAGGAACCGGTAGTCGACCCGGATGATGTTGTCGGCGACCCGGCTCACGTGCTGGAAGGGGTAGCTGTCCGTCACGGTGGTGCCGATGTAGACCCCGTGGTCGAACAGGGCGACCTGCTGGGGTGAACTGCCGGTCGCCCCGTCGATGTCGAGGACGACCGCGGACAGCGCCAGGGTGGGGTCGTAGGCGCTGGTGTCGGCGCCCACCTCGCTCCACGGGCCGAGGGCGGTGGCGGGTGTGCGCTCCGCGGCGATGCGGACCGCCTCCTCGGGGGACGGGGCGGACGGTGCCGACGGAGCGGACGGGGCCGTCGGTTCAGCGACGGTGACTGCCGGTACTGCCGGTTCTGCCGGTGCCGCCTGTGCGGCACCTGCCCCGCCGAGGGCGAGGAGGGCCGCGGTGGTGAGCGCCAGGGCGCGGGGGCGGCGGGGCAGGCGGGGCAGGTTGGGATGGTTGCTGGAGGTGTTCCGGGGGTACATGGTCTGTCTCCTTGTCCGGAGGTCTCGGTGGTGGTGATGGTGGTGGTGCTGGTGCAAGGCCCTGCATAGGGTGCGACCGACCCGCGGTGCCGCAGCGTTACGTTCATGCTCCACCTAAGTAGGGGTGAAAGCAGACATGGGTGGAAACCGCGGTGTTAGTGTCGGGTGGTCTCACAGGTGGTGCCGCACGGTGTACACCGAACTACACAGGAGGTGGGGACATGGCGGAACGGCCCGTCTTCTTCGTGTCCGACAGCACCGGCATCACCGCCGAGACCCAGGGCAACGCCCTGCTCGCCCAGTTCCCCGCCTTCAGTTTCCGGCGCCGTGTCCTGCCCTTCGTCGACTCGGTCGAGGCCGCGGCGCGTGCCGTGACCGTCATCGCCGAGGACCGGAGCGAGGGCGACGTCCTGCCGCCGATCGTGTTCGTCACGATCCGCGACGCGGCGGTCGCCGACATCGTCTCCGGGGCGTCCGGCGAGGTCATCGACCTGCTCGGCGCGCACCTGAGTCACCTGGAGGGTCTGCTGGGTGAGCGGCGTACCGGCGCGGCCACCGAGTACCACCGGGTCGGCGACCCGGGCCGCTACCACGCCCGTATCAACGCCGTGGAGTACACCGTCGAGCACGACGACGCCGCCAGCTTCCGCGGCTTCGACCGTGCTGACCTGATCATCCTCGCCCCGTCACGCTGCGGGAAGACCCCCACCGCCATGTACCTGGCATTACAGCACGGACTGCGGGTGGCCAACTACCCGCTGACCGAGGACGACACACCCGGAAGCCTGCCCGACGCCGTCGCGCCTCACCGCGAACGGCTCTTCGGGCTGACCACCACCGTGCAACGCCTCAGCCAGGTCCGTGGCGAACGCCGGCCCGGCAGCAGCTACGCCAGCGCCACCCGGTGCCGGGCGGAACTGCGACAGGCCGAACGTCTCTACAAGGCGCACCGCATCCCCTACATCGACTCCCACGCCATGAGCGTGGAGGAGATGTCCAGCGTCATCCTCACCCGGATGAACCTACGCAACCCCTGAGTAAACCACCCGGGACAACCCTCCCAGAACAGGAACCCACACCATGACCAGGCAGTCACTCTCCGTCCTCTGGTTCACCGAGATCGGCATGGGCGACGTCGCCCAGGTCGGCGGCAAGAACGCCTCCCTCGGCGAGATGGTCGTCAACCTCGCCGACGCCGGCGTGCGCGTCCCCGGCGGCTTCGCCACCACCGCCGACGCCTTCCGCGACTTCCTCGCCGTCGACGGCCTCGACAGCCGCATCGCGGAGGTCCTCGAGGGTCTCGACACCGACGACGTCGCCGAGCTCTCCCGCCGCGGCGAGCAGATCCGCGCCTGGATCCTCGCCCAGCCCTTCCCGCAGAACCTCGAGCGCGACATCCGTGACGCGTACGAGGAACTCGTCGCCGCCGACCCGCTGCCCGACGAGGTCACCTGGGCGGTGCGCTCCAGCGCCACGGCGGAGGACCTGCCCGACGCGTCCTTCGCGGGCCAGCAGGAGACCTTCCTCAACATCGGCGGTATCGACAACGTCCTGGAGGCCGTCAAGGCCGTCTTCGCCTCCCTGTACAACGACCGGGCGATCTCCTACCGGGTGCACCACGGTTTCATCCACGCCGACGTCGCCCTGTCGGCCGGCGTGCAGCGCATGGTGCGCACCGACGTCGGGGCGTCCGGCGTGATGTTCACCGTGGACACCGAGTCCGGGTTCGACCGCGCGGTGTTCGTGACCTCCTCCTACGGCCTCGGCGAGGCGGTGGTGCAGGGTGCGGTGAACCCCGACGAGTTCTACGTCTCCAAGCCGGCGGTACGCGCAGGACGCACCGGCGTGGACGCCGTGTTGTCGCGCACGGTGGGGGAGAAGGCCGTGGCGATGCGCTACGCCGCGGGCACCGGCCTGGAGTCCGCCACCCGCTGGGAGGACGTGGAGCCGGAGCAGCGCGTGCGCTTCTCCGTCGACGACGACGAGGTCACCGAACTCGCCCGCCACGCCATCGCCATCGAGGACCACTACGGCCGGCCCATGGACATCGAGTGGGGACGCGACGGGGTGGACGGCAAGCTGTACATCCTGCAGGCCCGCCCCGAGACCGTGGTCTCCCGGCGCGGTGAGGCCGGCCAGGTCCTCACCCGTTTCGAGGTCGACCGCGGCGCCGCCGACGCCGCCGAGGTGCTCGTCGAGGGACGGTCCATCGGCCAGCGGGTGGGCAGCGGCCCGGTGCGCGTGCTGCGCTCGGTGCGCGACATGGACGCCATGCGCACCGGTGACGTGCTCGTCGCCGAGATCACCGACCCGGACTGGGAGCCGGTGATGAAACGCGCCTCGGCGATCATCACCAACCGCGGCGGACGCACCTGCCACGCCGCGATCATCGCCCGCGAGCTCGGCATCCCCGCCATCGTCGGTACCGGTGACGCCACCGCCGTGCTGCCCGACGGCGAGCAGGTCACCGTCTCCTGCGCCGAGGGCGACACCGGCCGGGTGTACCGCGGTGCGGTGCCCTTCGAGGAGAAGGAGACCCGGCTGGACGCGATGCCGCAGATCCCGACGAAGCTGATGATGAACGTCGCCACCCCTGACCAGGCGTTCTCCTTCTCCTCCCTGCCGAACGCGGGCGTGGGCCTGGCGCGCATGGAGTTCATCATCAACCGGCAGATCGGGGTGCACCCGCGCGCCCTGCTGGAGCGCGACACCCTGCCGGACGCGCTGCGCGACGAGGTCGACGCCACCACCGCCGCCTACCCGTCGCCGAAGGAGTTCTTCATCCGGCGCGTCGTGGAGGGCGTGGCGACCATCGCCGCCGCCTTCGACCCGAAGCCGGTGATCGTGCGGCTGTCGGACTTCAAGTCCAACGAGTACGCCAACCTCGTCGCCGGTGAGCTGTTCGAGCCGCACGAGGAGAACCCGATGATCGGCTACCGCGGTGCCGCGCGCTACGTCTCCGAGGACTTCCGCGAGTGCTTCGCCATGGAGTGCGAGGCGCTGCGCCGCGTGCGCGAGGACATGGGCCTGGCCAACGTGCGGGTGATGGTGCCGTTCGTGCGTACCGTGGCGGAACTGCAGGACGTGCTGGACGTCATGGCGTCCCACGGGCTGGTGCGCGGCGAAGGGGTCACCGGGGCGTCCGACGCGAACGGCGCCGGCGGCGCCGGCCTGCAGGTGGTGATGATGTGCGAGGTGCCGTCGAACTACCTGCTCGCCGAGGAGTTCCTCGACCACGTCGACGGGTTCTCCATCGGCTCCAACGACATGACCCAGCTCGTGCTCGGCGTGGACCGCGACTCCGACCTGGTGGCCCATGATTTCGATGAGCGGAATCCCGCGGTGCTCAAGGTCATCGGCTCGGTGATCCGCACCTGCGTGGAGCGCGGCAAGTACGTGGGCATCTGCGGACAGGGCCCGTCCGACCACCCTGACCTGGCCGAATGGCTGGTGGAGCAGGGCATCGGGTCGATGTCGCTGACCCCGGACACGGTGGTGCGCACCTGGCTGCGACTGGCCGGGGAGGCCGCCGAGTAGCACCCGGGTACGGGGTCGGCCGCCGGGACCGCCCCGGCGGAATACCGGGTGCACCGTACCGCGCCGGGTACACTGTCCGGGTCCCCTCACAAAGATCCGAACTCTCCAGGAGCCTCCAGTGAAACTCACCGACCCCACGTCCGACGCCGTGCTCAAGCGGCTACGGCGCGCCCGCGGCCAGCTCGACGGCGTCATCACGATGATCGAGAACGACCGCGAGTGCCGCGACATCGTCACCCAACTCGCCGCCGTCTCCCGCGCACTCGACCGCGCCGGGGTGAAGGCCATCTCCGGCGGCATGCGCGACTGCCTCTCCGCCCCCGAGGGCACCGCCCCGGAGGACTGGGAAGAGGAGATGGAGAAGCTCTTCCTCTCCCTCGCCTGACCCCTGCACGACCCCTGTACGACCCCGGCCCAGCGGGTTCCGGGCGGTAAGGTGTTCCCGGTGAACAGCACGTCTCTCCACACGCCGCTCCGAACCCTGCTGGTGGACAACCACGACTCCTTCACCTGGAATATGGTCCACGATCTGACCAGTGTGAACGGGGTTGAGCCGGTGGTCGTCCCGAACGACTGGGGCCGGTGGGATGCCGAGGGGCGTCAGCTTCTCGCCACCGTGGACAACGTCGTCATCTCCCCGGGGCCGGGCACCCCGCTCATCCCGGAGGACGTCGGCATCTGTCCCGCGGTGGTGCGCGCCGCCGTGGCGTCCGGCATCCCGGTGCTGGGCATCTGCCTCGGCCACCAGCTCATCGCGCACATGTACGGTGCGACGGTGGCACCTGCGCCCGAACCGGTGCACGGCCGGGTCAGCGCGGTCGAGCACGACGGCCGCGACCTCTTCCACGGCCTGCCCACCCCCGTCGACGTGGTGCGTTACCACTCCCTGGCGGTGTCGGACGTCCCGTCCGGCATGACGGTCACCGCCGGTACCGCCGGTACAGACGGGGTGGTGATGGGCGTCAGCGTCGTCGACGACCTGCTGTGGGGTGTGCAGTTCCACCCCGAGTCGGTGCTCTCCGGCCACGGCCGGGAGATCTTCGCCAACTTCGCCGCCCTGACCCGCACGCACGGCCGGGCACGCACCGTGAGGAACCGGGTGCTCGCCCTGAGCGTCCGGGACACCCGGGCCTTCTCCGGGGAACTCTTCGCGCGTTTGTACGGCCGTACCAGCGACACCTCGACCCCGTGCGTCTGGCTCGACGGCAACCGGGCGGACGACCCGCGCGCCCGCTTCAGCGTGATGGGTGCTTCGCGCACCAGCGTCACCGCCGTCGCCAGCGGGCAGGACGCTCCCGCGACGGTGACCGTCCGCGACGCGGACTCCGACGACGGCGCCGAAACCGTCGAGACGGACGTCTTCACCTGGCTGCGCGGTGACCTCGCCCGCCGCAGGATCACCGGCGACTCCGCGTGCGTGCCCGGCTGCGGGTTCCGTCTCGGCTGGGTCGGCTACCTCGGCTACGGGCTCAAGGCGGACTGCGCGGTGGGGGAGGGGGCCGCCAGCCGCCACGCCGCCCGCATCCCGGACGCCGGCCTCGTCCTGCTCGAACGCGCCGTCGTCGTCGACCACGAGACCGCGCAGGTGCACCTGCTCACGCTCGACGGCGCGCAGGACGCCGCATGGCAGGACCACGTCGCCGGCGTCGTGCGGGAGCTGGAGAACCTGCAGGTCGCCACGGCGTCCGCAGCGTTTTACGCGGTTCCGGCAGACGACTCCAGCCTGTCCGTGACCTTGCACGATCGCGCCGACTACACCGCCAGGGTGCGCGAGATCCAGCGGCTGATCACCGCCGGGGAGACCTACGAGGCCTGCCTGACCACGACCCTCGAGGTCACGCCGGGGAGATCGATGCAGGGACAGGGGACGCCGGACACGCTGGGCCTCTACCGCAGGTTGCGCGCCGACAACCCGGCCCCCTTCGGCGCCTACCTGCGCGTGCCCGGGGTGACGGTGATGTCGACCTCCCCGGAACGCTTCCTCAGCGTGGACGTGGACGGACGTGTCACGTCCTCCCCGATCAAGGGGACCCGGCCGATCGGCGCCGACGCCGCGCACGACGACCGCATCCGCGCCGAGCTGCGCGCCAGTGAGAAGGACCGCGCCGAGAACCTCATGATCGTCGACCTGGTGCGTCACGACCTGGGACGTGTCGCCGCGCCCGGGACCGTGGAGGTGCCCGAACTCTTCGCCGTGGAGAGCTATGCCACCGTCCACCAGCTGGTCAGCACCGTCACCGCCGACCTCGCCGCCGGACGCGACGGTCTCGATGCCGTGCGCGCCGCCTTCCCGCCCGGGTCGATGACCGGGGCGCCGAAGGAGCGCACGATGCGCATCCTCGACGAGCTCGAGGACGGACCGCGCGGCGTGTACTCCGGTGCGGTGGGCTACCTCTCGCTCGACGGGGCGGTGGACCTGTCCGTGGTGATCCGCACCCTGGTGGCCGGGGACTGCGGCGGGGACGGTGACGGGGCCGGTGGTGCACGGCTGACCTACGGCGTCGGCGGGGCCGTCGTCGCCCAGTCCAGCCCGGACGGCGAGTACGACGAGACCGTGGTCAAGGCCGCCCCCGTGCTGCGGCTGTGTGACTGACTGCAACTGATCGCGACTGACTGTGTCCGATAGTCTGGACGCCATGGATACCGTGAATGCAGAGGGCGAGAGCGACGGCGAGATCCCTGACGTCCGGACGTTGAGTGAGGCCGTCGCCGCGGTGCGCGCCCAGGTCGACGCCGCCGCATTGGCCGCCGGGCGCGACCCGGCCGCGGTGCGTCTGCTGCCGGTCAGCAAGACCGTGCCCGTCGACCGGCTGCGTCACGCCGTGGACGCCGGCATGCACGAGTTCGCCGAGAACAAGCCCCAGGAGGTCCAGCGCAAGGCCGTGGAGATGGCCGACCTGCCCGTGCGCTGGATCGCCATCGGCCACCTGCAGACCAACAAGGCCAAGCTCGTCGCCGAGCACGCCCACGAGTTCCAGGCGCTGGACTCCGTGCGTCTGGCCGAGGCGCTGCAGCGTCGGTTGGCCACCGCCGACCGCACACTCGACGTGCTGGTGCAGGTCAACACCTCCGGTGAGGAGGCCAAGACCGGAGCGGACCCGCAGGACGTCCCGGCGATCCTCGCCGCCGCCGCCGGCTGCGACCGGCTGCGCGTGCGCGGGTTCATGACCGTGGCAACCAACACCGGTGAGGAGCAGGAGGTGCGCCGTTGCTTCGCCCAGCTGCGCGCCATCCTGCAGACCGCCCGGGAGGACGCCGTGGTCGACCCGGAGCTGCTGACCGAACTGTCGATGGGCATGTCCGGGGACTTCCGCACCGCGATCGAGGAGGGGGCCACGTGCGTGCGCGTGGGGACGGCCATCTTCGGCGCCCGTGACTACCCCTAGAAATGTGCTCTGACATGGTGATTTAACCCCGTGTTGGAGTTTGGGCGGTCGGTAGTTTATTCTGAACGGGCTGCCGAACAGGAGCGGATGCGGGGACGATGTCACCGTGCACACTTCTGCTTGAGGTAGGGCTCCCATCGTCTAGTGGCCTAGGACTCCGCCCTTTCACGGCGGCAACACGGGTTCGAATCCCGTTGGGAGTACTGCGTAAGACCGGTTCTCTCATGATTCGTCTTCCGTACAACAAGATAATGGCCCTGTGGCGCAGTTGGTTAGCGCGCCGCCCTGTCACGGCGGAGGTCGCGAGTTCAAGTCTCGTCAGGGTCGCAAGTCACAGCGGGCGCACACCATCACGGTGTGCGCCCGCTGTTCGCGTGCGTGGGGTATCTAGGGTGGGGACATGCGATACTCCCTGCTCGACCGCGCCAACTCCGTCGACGGGACGCCGGACGCTGCGGCGCTGCGCCGCGTCGTCGAGCGCGCCGGACGCGCCGAGTCGCTCGGCTACCACCGCTTCCTCGTCGCCGAACACCACGGCGTCCCCGGTATCGCCGGCAGTGCGCCCGGCGTGCTCGCCGCCGCCGTCGGCCAGGCGACGTCCACCGTGCGCGTCGGCACGGCCGGCATCATGGTGCCCGACCACGCGCCGATCGTCGTCGCCGAACAGGCCGCCGTACTGGCCGCGCTGTTCCCCGGACGCATCGACATCGGCCTGGGGTCCTCCGTCGGCTTCACCGGTGCGGTACGCCGGGCGCTGCGCCAACCGCAGGACGCCGCGACGGCGCGCGAGGGCTTCGCCCGTGACCTCGACGAGGTGCTGGCCTACCTGCGCGGCGGAGGGGACGGCACGCGCGCGCCTGAGGTGACGATGCGTCCTGCGCTCGCCACCGCCCCGCCGGTGTTCCTGCTCACCGGTGGCTCGCCGCGCAGCCTCGCCCTGGCGTCGCAACACGGGCTCGGGGTGATCCTCGGCGGGCCGGACCCGGGGCGGGTCGGCGGCGGGGGAGAGGGTGCCGTGGAGGAGACGGTCGTGTCGCGTACCGTGGCCGTCGCGTCCACCCGGCAGGCCGCACGCGACCTCGTCCTGCCGGAGGTGTGGGCGCAGGTGATGTCGCGCAGCACGGGCGCGTTCATGCCGTTGCGTCCCGTGGCGGAACTCGACGAGGCCGAGCTGACCGCGCAGCAACGCCGGCGCGTGGACCGGGCGTTGGAGAACACGGTGTACGGCACCACGGAGGACGTCTCGGCGGCGCTGCACGCGCTGGCCGGGCGCACCGGGGCGTCCGAGATCCTGGTGACCGGGGGGTCATCCGATCCGGAGGGTCAGGAACGCAGTGATGCGCTGCTCGCCGGAATATTCGCCTGACCGGTGCATTTGTCTGATTGTGGTGGTGCTGTGTACAGTATCCCATCGTGCACAGCGATCGGCTCCGGCCGGATCGCTGGTAGTGCACGGCCCTGTGGCGCAGTTGGTTAGCGCGCCGCCCTGTCACGGCGGAGGTCGCGAGTTCAAGTCTCGTCAGGGTCGCCAGATCGTCCGAAGGTCCAACCTACGGACTTTCTTGCCCAGATAGCTCAGTTGGTAGAGCGTACGCCTGAAAAGTGTAAGGTCCCTGGTTCGATCCCTGGTCTGGGCACACTCAACATCCCCCTCGGTGAAGTCACCCGAGGGGGATGTCGCGTATGCGGGGGCGGGTTACACTCGGGATCATGAGCACTGAAGACGACCGGAGCATCACGGTCACCCACGACGTGGACGGCGCACGCTACGTCCTGCAGGTCGACGGCGACACCGCCGGCGTCGCCGAGTACGTGCAGCTCGGTGCCGTACGCGACTTCAACCACACCGTCATCGACCCGGGGTTCCGCGGACAGGGGCTGTCCGCCCCGCTGATCTCCGCCGCGCTGGACGCCACCCGCGCCGAGGGGTTCGGCGTCCTGGCGTCCTGCTCGGCGGTGGAGGGGTTCATCGCCAAGAACCCCTCGTACCAGGACCTGGTGCGCTAGGTAGGGTGCGCTAGATGTTGTTCTGCATGTCGTTGACGTAGCCCGCCGGGTCGACCAACGGGGTGCGCTCGTCGGCCTTGCGGTGACGGACCTTCGCCGGTGCACCGATGAGGATGGAGTCTTCCGGGGCGTCCTTGGTGACCACCGAGTTCGCGCCGATCGCCGAGCGCGCGCCGATGGTGATCGGACCGAGGACCTTCGCGCCGGCACCGACCATCACCCCGTCACCGATGGTGGGGTGGCGCTTGCGCTGCACTAGCTCGGAGCCGCCGAGGGTGACGCCGTGGTAGAGCATCACGTCGTCACCGATCTCGGTGGTCTCGCCGATGACCACGCCCATGCCGTGGTCGATGAAGAACCTGCGGCCGATGGTGGCGCCGGGGTGTATCTCGATACCGGTGAGGAAGCGGGTGAACTGGCTCAGGATGCGGGCCGGGCCCTTCGCACCGCGGCGCCACAGCCGGTTGGACACCCGGTGGCTCCAGATCGCGTGCAGCCCGGAGTACACCAGCGCGTTCTCCAGGTCGCCGCGGGCGGCGGGGTCGTGGGTCCTGGCGTTGTCCAGGTCTTCCTTCATGGTGCTCAGCAGACTCACCGGTGGAGTCCTCCTTCTTCTTCTCGTACTTCTCGTTCTTGACGTCGGTGTGCCGGGCCCCGCGGAAGGTCGCGGCACGCGAAACGGCCCCGGCGCCGGGGCGCGTCCGTGCAGGCGTGATGTCACCTGATGATACGGACGTTTCCGTGCGTCGGGGCCGTGAGGGTCGGGAGCGGTTCGCCCCGACCATGCTCCTGACTAGTCGCGCAGGTCGTCGAACAGGAGGGTGGAGACGTAGCGCTCACCGAAGTCGGCGACGACGGCCACGATCAGCTTGCCCTCGTTCTCCGGCTTCTTGGCCTCCTCCAGGGCGGCCCAGATGTTCGCACCGGTGGAGATGCCGACGAGGATGCCCTCCTTGGCGGCGAGTTCGCGGGCGTACTTCACCGAGTCCTCGATGGAGGCGTCGTACACGTCGTCCAGGATGTCCTTGTTCAGGTTGTCCGGGAAGAAGTTGGTGCCGATGCCCTGGATCTTGTGCGGCCCGAAGGTGCCCTCGGTCAGCAGCGGGGAGTCCTTGGGCTCCACGCCGACGATCCGCACCGAGTCGCTCTGCTCCTTGAGGTACTTGCCGGCACCGGAGATGGTGCCGCCCGTGCCCACACCGGCGATGAAGACGTCGACCTTGCCGTCGGTGTCCTCCCAGATCTCCGGACCGGTGGTCTTGTAGTGGACCTCGGGGTTGGCCGGGTTGGCGAACTGGCGGGCCAGCACGGCGTTCTCGGTTGACTCCACGATCTCGTTGGCCTTGTCCACGGCACCCTGCATACCGGCCGGGGGCGGGGTGAGGACGAGCTCGGCACCGAGGGCGCGCAGCATGATGCGGCGCTCGAGGGACATCGACTCCGGCATGGTCAGGATGACCTTGTAGCCACGGGCGGCACCGACGGTGGCCAGGGCGATACCGGTGTTGCCGGAGGTCGCCTCGACGATGGTGCCGCCGGGCTTGAGGGTTCCGTCCTTCTCGGCGGCCTCGATGATCGCGACGCCGATGCGGTCCTTGACGGAGTTGCCGGGGTTGGCGGACTCGAGCTTCACCGCGACGGTGCCGGGGAGGCCCTCGGTGAGCTTGTTCAGCTTCACCAGAGGGGTGTTGCCGATCAGGTCGGTGATGTTCTCGTAGATCTTAGCCATGCTGGTGAATGGTCCTTTCGTGTCCCTCAGTCCAACAGACCGATCGGTCTGTCTGTATTCCGGGGCCAGTCTACACAAAGCCGCGGTCCACCGCCATGCCCGGCGACCTGCTGAACCGGGGCGCAGGCGTACCCGCCTGTGACACAATCGGGGCATGAGTGAACACACAGTGCAGGACGGCGGATCGTCCTATGAGACCATCACCACCGCGACGGGCGGGGCCGACCGCGCCGTGGCGACCATCACCCTCAACCGTCCCAAGGCGCTCAACGCCCTGAACCAGACGGTGATGGAGGAGGTCGTCGGCGCGCTCGAGGCCTTCGACGCCGACGTGTCCGTCCGCGCGATCGTGATCACCGGTTCCGAGAAGGCCTTCGCCGCCGGTGCCGACATCACCCAGATGAAGGACCAGACCTGGCCGGACATCAAGCTCAAGCGCTTCTACGCCATGTGGGAACGGGTCTCCACCGTGCAGACGCCGATCATCACCGCGGTCTCCGGCTTCGCCCTGGGCGGCGGGTGTGAGCTGGCGATGATGGGCGACATCATCCTGGCCAGCGAGAAGGCGAAGTTCGGCCAGCCGGAGATCACCCTCGGCGTGATCCCCGGGATGGGCGGCACGCAGCGCCTGACCCGGGCGGTGGGCAAGTACAAGGCGATGGACCTCATCCTCACCGGTCGGATGATGGGCGCCGAGGAGGCCGAGCGCTCCGGCCTGGTCTCCCGGGTGCTTCCGGCCGAGGGCTTCCTCGACGAGGTCGCCACCGTCGCCGACACCGTCGCGGCACAGTCCGCGGTCGCGCTGGCCGCGGCCACCGAGGCGGTCGACGCCGCGCTGAACACGCCCCTGACCGAGGGAATGCGCCAGGAGCGCGAGGCTTTCTGGGGCCTGTTCGCCACCGAGGACCAGAAGGAGGGCATGTCCGCCTTCGTCGAGAAGCGCAAGCCCGAGTGGAAGCACCGCTGACATGGCCAAGAGCGTGGAACTGACCAGGTCGGTCGACCTGCCGCTGGAGACGGTGCACACGGTGGCGTCGTCCGAGGAGTATCTGCTGACCGTGGACGACGCATCGACCTCGAAGCTCGTCGTCACCGAGGCCGAACGGGAGGTGGACGCCGACGGCGCCGTGCGCGCCCGCGTCGTCGCCGCACGGGAGAAGGACGACGGCAGTCCGGGGTTCGCCATGGAGCAGACCACCGACGTGACCGCGATCGTCGACGACGGATTCACCTCGACCACCGTCACGCCGCTACCCAAGGGGATGGGCACGATGACCGTCGTGATGGCCTACACCCGTGACGGCGACGACTCGGTCCACGTGGACGCCGAGATCATCGCGGAAGTGGGGATTCCCCTGCTCGGGGGAAAGATTGCGCGCAAGCTGGTCGACGGAGCAGACAAGACCGTCGACAGCGGCCTGGACCGGATCGTCCGACTGGCGGGTAGGTAGGGAATCGGGGGTATCCCCCTTTTGTTCGCGGGGGTGGGTATAAGCCCCCGAGGGGGAGGGTGGTCTCCGAGACCTGCAGGTTTTGGGGGAATACGCTGAATTTTCTATACTCGGACCCTGTAAAGCCCGCGTTCCCCCGCACTCGGGTGTGACCTGATCGGGGGGGTGACATCCGATCACAACAGAAAGGTGCGCCGTGGACCAGCTGCGTCACCGAGATGATGACGACGCCATCCGTTCAGCACTGTCGTCCCTGAAGAACTCGACGGGCATCCCCGTCACGATGTTCGGGTCGTGCCAGCCGGACGGACGCATGGTGATCAACCAGTGGGTGGGGCTCCGGACACCCGCACTCAACAACCTCACCATCGACTCCGGCCAGGGCGTCGGCGGCAGGGTCATGGCGACCCGCAGGCCCGTCGGTGTCTCCGACTACGCCCGGGCGAAGTCGATCTCGCACGAGTACGACCGTCCGGTCCGCGACGAGGGACTGCACTCGATCGTCGCCGTCCCCGTGATCGTCGGACGCGACATGCGCGGCGTCCTGTACGCCGGCGTGCACTCCCCGGTGCGCATGGGGGACAAGGTCCTCGAGGAAGTTACGATGACCGCCCGCGTCCTGGAGCAGGACCTGGCCGTGAACATCGCGATGCGCCGCACCGACGGCGGTGCGTCCCGCGAGAGCTCGGCGAAGCCGCCGCGCGCGATGACCGGCGCGGAGTGGGAGCAGGTCCGCGCGACCCACTCACGCCTGCGCATGCTCGCCAACCGCGTCGTGGACGACGAGATCCGCCGTGACCTCGAGATCCTCTGCGACCAGATGGTCAGCCCGGTGCGGGTGAAGCAGACCACGAAGCTCTCCGCCCGCGAACTCGACGTACTTGCCTGCGTCGCCCTGGGGCACACCAACGTGGAGGCGGCCGACGAGATGGGTATCGGCGCCGAGACGGTGAAGAGCTACCTGCGCTCGGTGATGCGCAAGCTCGGCGCACACACCCGCTACGAGGCGGTCAACGCGGCCCGCAGGATCGGTGCACTTCCCTGATCCGTAGGTAGGATGTGAGGGGTGAAAGATCATTTCCTCGTAACTGGTGGTGCCCGTCTCGACGGTTCGGTCCGTGTGGACGGCGCCAAGAACAGCGTCCTCAAGCTCATGTCGGCGGCACTGCTGGCAGAGGGGACGACCGTCCTGCGGAACTGTCCCGACATCGCCGATGTGCCCTACATGGCCGACGTTCTGCGGGGGTTGGGGTGTGAGGTGGAGCTGGACGGGGGAACCGTCACGATCCACACCCCGGCGGAGATCTCGCCGAACGCCGACATCGACGCGGTGCGGCAGTTCCGCGCCTCGGTCTGCGTCCTCGGGCCGCTGACCGCACGGTGCCACCGCGCCGTGGTCGCCCTGCCCGGCGGCGACGCCATCGGCAGCCGCCCCCTCGACATGCACCAGTCGGGGCTGGAGCGCCTGGGCGCGAAGACCCGCATCGAGCACGGTTGCGTGGTCACCGAGACCGAGCGCCTCACCGGCGCGAAGGTCATGCTCGACTTCCCCTCCGTCGGCGCGACCGAGAACATCCTGACCGCCGCGGTGCTCGCCGAGGGCGTGACCGTCCTGGACAACGCCGCGCGTGAGCCCGAGATCGTGGACCTCTGCCACATGCTGCGCGACATGGGCGCGAAGCTGGAGGGGGAGGGGAGCAACACGATCACCGTGACCGGTGTCGACAAGCTCAACCCCGTGGAGCACGAGGTCGTCGGTGACCGCATCGTGGCGGGCACCTGGGCCTACGCCGCGGCGATGACGCGCGGCGACATCACCGTCGGTGGCATCGACCCGGCACACCTGCACCTGGTGCTGGAGAAGCTGAAGCTCGCCGGGGCGAAGGTCGAGACCTACCCGACGGGATTCCGTGTCACCCAGGACGAGCGGCCGACCGCCGTGGACTACCAGACCCTGCCCTTCCCCGGGTTCCCCACGGACCTGCAGCCGATGGCGATCGCGCTGTGCGCGGTGAGCGCGGGGATGAGTGTGATCACCGAGAACATCTTCGAGTCCCGCTTCCGCTTCGTCGACGAGATGACCCGGCTGGGATCCGACATGACCATCGACGGTCACCACGTGAGCATCAGGGGAGTCGAGGACCTGAGCTCGGCGCCGGTGTGGTCCTCGGACATCCGGGCCGGTGCCGGCCTGGTGCTCGCCGGGCTGTGCTCGGACGGCGTGACCCAGGTCAACGACGTCTTCCACATCGACCGCGGTTACCCGGGCTTCGTGGAGAAGTTGGTGGACCTCGGCGCCACGGTGGAGCGGGTCACGGCCGGCGAGGGACGGCATTCCCGGCACTGGGTGCTGTGACCTGGCGTTTTGTGTGTGCCGGTCGTCGTGTGTAGATTAATGCGAGTCAGAGCGACCGACACCGCAGAGAATGCGGCAGGAAAACGGGCCTGACGATCTACACGAAGTTCGCTTCCTTCCTGGAGGATGCGGCGCCGACCGGCCGATTTGCATAGCAGAGCGGCGAGGTTGTAGAGTACAGGGCCTGCCACGAAGTGAGACACCGACCGGATCGGTTGTTGTCAGTGCTAC